>CALMDI010000590.1 GCA_937864975.1 uncultured Chloroflexota bacterium
CGACCCCATCGTCAGCATCCGCCACGCCATCGACAGCGCCCAGGTGCCTGTCCACTGCCGTGCTGTATCGCCCTGCCCGCCGAATCCATAACTACGGGAGCGGATTTCCGCGGGCGTGTAGACAGCAATCGCGCTGCCGTCCTCCGCGTCGGAGTGATGCTCGTCCATGTCGGGATGGCTGATGACCACGATGCCGACCAGCGACTCGGTGGCGAGGGCAATTTCTTTGGCAGCCGTTTCCGCGACCCGACGCAGCGGCGTATTCGGCGGCAAGCCAAGCGTCTTCCGCAGCGCGTCGGGGTGTGCATACTGCCGCACCGCCGCCAGCGCCCCCCCGCCGCCCGCGCCTTGAAGCCGCGCGGCAATAGCGCCCTCAATCCCCGCCTCGCATGTCGCGACAAGCCCGTTTGCCGCCGCCAGCGCCGCGAGAAACGCACCCTCTATCGTGTCGTCGTCGACGCCAAAGATGTACGGCTCAACCCGCTCGCGCAGTGCCCGCTCGACCTGCTCGATCATGCGGTCGGCATCTTCGACATTCTCCGCTTTGGCGGTAATCCGCACGTCGACGCGCCCGCTGTGCGCCGCCAGCCCGATGGTCGGATTCGAGGCTTCCAGCAGTTCCTTCCCAATCGCGTCGTCAAGCGCGCTCTCGCCAATTCCCGCTGTCTTCAGAACGCGCGCCTTAATGATGTTGCCTGTAAGCCCATAGCGCTCCCGCAGATAGGGCACGACGCGCTCGGTCATCAAATACTTCATCTCGCGCGGCACGCCCGGCAAGCTGATGACGACTTTCCCCTCGTGTTCCACGATGAACGACGGCGCCGTACCAACCGGATTTTCGATGAGGATGGCGTTGTCCGGCAGATAGGCTTGCCGCTTGTTATTCTCGGTCATCTTCGAGCGAAACCCGGCGAAGCGCTCGGCGATGGCGTCGAGTAAAGGCTGGTGAAACGTCAAGCCCCGATCCGTCGCCGTCGCGACCGCCTGCCGTGTCATGTCATCGACGGTCGGTCCCAAACCGCCGCAGGTAATCACGACATCCGCCCGTGACATGGCAACGCCAACGGCGGCGGCGATGCGCGCTTCGTTATCACCAACCGACGTCATGAAGTACAGGTTGACGCCGATATCGCGCAGGACACGCGCAATAAAGACCGAGTTCGTATCGGTAATCTCTCCGAGCAAAATCTCGGTGCCAATCGCGATAATTTCCGCGTTTACATTCTGCGCCATACATCACCCATGTTTCGTGTTACCGACGCCACGCCCGCAGCGATTTTGCCCTGAATCGCCTCGGAAGGGGTAATGCGAGGAATTTTTTGCATTCCGGGAAAACGTGTTTATAATCGTCTCAAGAAATACGGCTGCACTAAAAGTCAAGTTCTTTGTGCAGTTTTACCAAGTAGTGTTGTAACACCCTATCGTTTTGTTGCACCTAATTCTGTTGTGGAGGGAAATCCTGTGGCACCAGTAAGCTTCAGGCACGTTTATAAGCGTTACAGCGGAAACGTGACCGCGGTTAAAGATCTTAATATCGAAGTTGCAGATAAAGAATTTCTTGTGTTGGTCGGTCCTTCCGGCTGCGGAAAATCCACCAGCCTGCGTATGCTCGCGGGTCTGGAAGAAATTTCCGACGGCGAGATTTTAATCGGTGATCGCGTTGTGAACAACGTCGCTCCGAAAGATCGTGACGTGGCGATGGTGTTTCAGAGTTACGCGCTGTATCCCCACATGACCGTTTACGAGAACATGGCATTCGGTCTGCGCCTTCGCAAAACGCCCAAGCAGATCATCGACCAGCGCGTGCGTGAAGCTGCCAAGAGCCTCGGCATCGAAAGCCTGCTCGACCGCCGCCCGCGCCAGCTTTCGGGTGGTCAGCGTCAGCGTGTCGCGGTCGGTCGCGCCATTGTTCGCGAGCCAGCGGTCTTCCTGATGGACGAGCCGCTCTCGAACCTCGACGCCAAGCTGCGCGTCGAAGCCCGGTCGTTTATCAGCAAGCTGCACCAGCGCTTGGGCACGACGTTTATTTACGTGACCCATGACCAGGTCGAAGCCATGACGATGGGAACGCGCATCGCCGTCATGAACGCGGGCGAGCTTCAGCAGATCGACACGCCCTATAACCTGTATCACAACCCGCGCAACATTTTCGTGGCTGGCTTCATCGGCAGCCCGTCGATGAACTTCTTCGACGCGACCCTGCGGGAAGAAGGCGGCAGCATCATCATCGAGACGACCGCCTTTAATATTCCGCTCACGCCCGCGATTTCGGCAGTCTACCGTGGAAACGGCGCCAAGCGCGTCATTCTGGGCGTCCGACCCGAAGACATCCACGACGCAAGCTACCAGCCGCCCGGCATCGTCCCCTCGCTGATCGAAGCGAACGTGGACGTGGTCGAGCAGATGGGTAACGAGATTATCCTGTATCTGGAAGAACAGGGCAAACCATTCATCGCCCGTACCGATCCGCGCACGCAGGCGCGTGTCGGCACCCGCCTTCCTATCGCCATCGACACGGCGAACATTCACCTGTTCGACGCCGATACCGAACTGTCGCTCGCCTACGAGCACAAACTGAACCGACCGGAAGTGCCCGCGATGGCGCGGCGCTAGCCGCTCGAGAGCGCAATTGAAGCCGCTGGCACTAACCAGCGGCTTTTTGTTTGCGAGTCGTTCGTCGTGAATGGCTATCGGAGCACTCCCGTAAGATTTAGGGATGACCCCGGCTCTAAATACTGAGCCGCGGTTCATGTTCCCATTTTTGATTCAACGTATAATGAGCGCAATTGTTGCGCTTTGCATTTCGATGACCAGAGGATTGACACCTATCGTGAAGCTGATTGCCTACGACGACGAGCGCGTTTTTACGGAGCTTCAGGCGGAATGGAATGTGCTGCTCCGCCGCAGCACCTGTGACAATATCTTCAGCACGTGGGAGTGGCAGTCCAGCTGGTGGACAGCTTACGAAGCCGGCGCGCTCTGGGTCATCGCCTGTCGCGACGATCAGGATCGTCTGGTGGCAGTCGCGCCGTGGTTCATCGAGACGCAGCCCGGCGGCGAGCGTGTGGTTCGCAGCATTGGCTGTGTCGACGTGACCGACTATGTGGACGTCATTGTCGAGCCGGGTTACACGAGGCAGGTTTACAGCGCTCTCGCGCAGCAGCTTTTGGACGAGAGCGAGCGTTATGACCGCGTCAACCTCTGTAATATCCCCGAAGAGTCGCCTACCCGAACCGAATTTCCGTCGGTTTTGAAAAGCTGTGGCTTTGACGTGGAGGTGGTCGAGCAGGAAGTCTGTCCCGTCATCATTCTTCCGCGTGATTTCGAGGATTACCTGGCAAGACTAGACAAAAAGCAGCGCCACGAAATTCGCCGCAAGATGCGCCGCGCGGAAAGCGAAGCGCGATCGGGGCGCCCACGAGGATGAACACGGTGCAGGCCACCGAGATCGCGAACTTCTTGTGCAGCTCCACCGCCGACGTATTCACGTTACGCTGGTTGT
>CALMDI010000591.1 GCA_937864975.1 uncultured Chloroflexota bacterium
AAGGTTCGCTCGATGTCCTCGATGGGGATCTTCGTGATGTCCTCGTAAGACATCTGGTACGCCGCGTTGTTGACGAGGATGTCGATGCCGCCGAGCTCCTCGACCGTCCGGCTGACGAGACGTTTGCAGTGGGCCTCGTCCTGGATGTCGCCGGGGATGGTCAGCGCCTTTCGGCCGGCCTGGGTGACGTAACGCGCCGTCTCCTGCGCATCCTCGTCCTCGCACAGGTAGGAGATCGCGACGTCCGCCCCCTCGCGCGCGAAAGCGATGGCGACGGCTCGCCCGATGCCGCTGTCGCCGCCGGTGATGAGCGCGACCCTGTTCAGCAGCTTGTCCGCGCCCTTGTACCTTCGATCTTCAAACCTGGGCTTGGGCGACATCTTCGCCTCGATTCCCGGCTGGCGCTTCTGATGCTGCGGCGGCTGAAGCTGTTTTTCCTGCTTGCCGCTGCCCGCGCTTTTCGATTTGGTTTTCTGCTGTGCCATCGTCTGTCTCCTTGAAGTCAGGTAATCAAAAGGGGTGACCGCGGTCACCCCTCGTTCCAGGTACGCTCAAGCCTTAGCTTGCCGCGCGAACGTTGATCGTCGTTTCGGCAAGCTGAGTCAGCAGCTCATCCGTCATCTTCTCTTCGTCGAGCGTCCGACCGAGAACGGTGATGGCTTCGCGCTCGCCGATCTGCTTGGCGTACGCCATTGCCGTGCCGTACGCCGCGATCTCGTAGTGCTCGACCCGCTGCGCCGAGGCAATCAGACCGGCGTCCTTGACGTCCCGATCTGCTTTTTCCTCGATCATGTCCGCGCCTTCCTTGATGAGTCCCTTCATCGCCTTGCAGGTCTTGCGCTTCGGCTTTTCGCCGAGCATATTGAATACCTGCTCCAGGCGGCGAATATGCTCATTCGTCTGGTCGAGATGCGTCTGGAAGGCTTTCTTCAGAGGCGCCGCACTCGCCGCCTCCTTCATTTTGGGCAGCGCGTCGGTAAGCTGGTGCTCGGCATCGTACAGGTCTTCGAGTTCTTCGACCAAAAGATCGCGCAAGGTCTCTAGCTTCATGACCATTTCCTCCTGCTCATAAACGAAGCGTTCGCATACTTAATTACATTTTACATATCTTCATGCGCTTCGCCATGTTCTCGAATAGTCTCTCATAATCTCCTCAGAAATGGTACTCCAAAGACGCCCAACACGATTACGAAGCACAGAGTCGGAGAGAAAAATTTCTCTGCGCCTTTGCGCCCTTTGCGTCTTTGTGTTAACTCTTTTTGTCTTTAAGCTGAAAGCTGATCGCTGATCGCTTCTAGCGAAGCTTCAGATGCATCACGCGCGCTTCTGAAAAGCCCAGCGCGGCGTAAAAGGCGCGCGCCCGTTCGTTGCCGCGCTCGGACGCGATCAGGAGATGGCGCAGGTTCAGGCGGTCGGCGCGGCGCATGACCCCTTCCAGCAGCGCTGCTCCAACTCCGCGCCGCTGGTAGGTTGGCAGCACTGCCATATCGCCAATATAGCCGACGCCTTCGGTCAGCGTCCGCGCGACCGAGAGCGCGATTACGCCGATCAGGATAGGGGGCTGCTGGCGCGTCTGCGCGACGAACACCTCGACACCGCTCAACTCGCGCAGCCGGAAGGTGACTTCCTGCCGTTGCTCGCGGGTCATGCCCCGGTTCGCCGGGATCAATTGCAGCAGCGCCATAATTTCGTTGGCGTCCGCTGCCTCTGCCGTGCGAATCACAAAATCCTCGTTTTCGAGCCGCTTCTCACTGATCGGCGTTCCGTCGCGCGCGTGCGCCAGCCACTGCGCGATGGCTTCGCGATGCGTGCGGAACGGCAGCAATGGCAAGTTCTCCGGTGTGAACACGCCCACGTCGACCGCGTCGTCGCCCGCACGAAGCTCGCCGCCCACCGCCCGCGCCCGGAAGAAGATCATAATGCCGCTGACCGGCGGACCTTCGGGGAAGGAGTTCACGCCCGCCATCTCGGTAATCTCGATCTTGAGTCCCGTCTCCTCTTCCGCCTCGCGGATTGCCGCTTCTTCGGCGCTTTCGTCCGCCTCGATGAAGCCGCTCGGCAACGTCCACTCCCCCTTGTGCGGCGGGTTGTTCCGTCGAATCAAAACCACGCCGCCGTCCTTCTCAATTAGCAAGCCGACGGCGGGCACCGGGTTCACGTAATGGACGTAGCCACAGTTCGGGCACGCCTGCCGCAGGCGACCGCCTTCCTCGCGCGTGCCGAGTGTGTGACCGCAAACCGGGCAAAAAGTAAGCTCAGCCATAATCCAATGGGGATGAATCGACGTTAGGAGAATTCTAGCGCAAGCCGCCTCGCCGGACGATTGCCCTTCGTCAAACAAAAAGGACGCATGTTAATGCGCCCTCAAATTGGTGAGATGCCTGTGTCTACTGCACCGGCGCGATTTCGGGCGTGCCGGATTCACTCGCTTCGATCATCAGGCGGCGGCGCGTGATGAACATAAACCCCGCGATGATCGCCACAAACGCGGCAATCTGCACGCGCGGCGGCAGATAGCGGATACGCGCCACGACGTTGCGTTCCGGCATCCCGATCAGGTCAGTTTTCAGGCGGCGGACGAAGCGGCGCGATGGCTGCGCCCCTACCAGCATGACGTGCAGCCGCTGGATGATCCCAATCAGACTGTCAACGTCGGCGCGCGGGACGGAATACCGTCCGATAATGCCGTCAATGTCGCCCTTTTTGTCGGCCAACAGGGCGTCAGTGACGGCGGAAAGCAGGTTCTGTAGTTCGAGATCGTTTGCCATGATTAGTTGTTGTTCCCCTTTTTGCTCTTTTCAGTGGGCGTGTCACGCCGCGCCCCAACGTTGGTTTGCTGCATTTGAATATCGTCGCGCAGGGCGATCAATGTCCGGTGATACAACGACTTAATCGCCCCCTCGGTGCGATCCAGGATGTCGCCTACTT
>CALMDI010000592.1 GCA_937864975.1 uncultured Chloroflexota bacterium
CGCGAACAGGCAGGTCACTTCGCGCCGCTCGCCGCCCAGCGCCAGCCCGGAGATGTGGTGAATGTTATCCATCATACCGGGCGGCAGATAGCGCCGAACCAGGTTGATGACCTGCTCGCGCTCGCGTTCCGCCGTCAGGTCTTCCACGATCATCGCCACGCCGTGAGTCTGCTGGCTCGCGTCTTTCAGCGGGCTGAGCTTCATACTCAGGACGACACGCCCAAACCCCGGCATTTCCGGCGCAAGCTCGATACTCGCGCCCCGGTTTTCCTCGCGCACGGCGCGCAAGTGGCTGTCGAAATCCGCGCTGATCTCTGGCAGTACGTCGCGCAGCGGCTGACCCACGACCGCGTCCGGCGTCTGGTGGAGGATCAACGCCGCAGCCGGGTTATAGGTCATCACCTCGTCGGCGGCATTCGTCGTGATGACGCCGGAGCCAATCGAGGCGAAGACGTTTTCGATCAGGTCTTTCATCTCGGTGATTTCACGGAGCGTCGCCTGTAAGTTCGTGAACAGCCGAGCGTTCTCGATGGCAACGGCAATCTGATTGGCGAAGGCTTGCAGCAGCGTCAGTTCGCGCTCGGTGAAAACGGCGATGCGAAAGCGGTTGTCCGCGTACACCGCGCCGATCACGCGATCCTTGTACTGGAGCGGCACGCACAGGACTGACCGCAGGACAAACTGCGCGATGGTCTCGCTGTTCTGCATCCGAGGGTCTTTGTAGGCGTTGTCCGAAAGCAGCGGCTTCCCGGTCGTGAGCACCTCGTTCAGGACGGTGTTGCTCACCTGATAGCTGCCATTCGCCTGGGTGGCGTCGGGGCTTTCCAGGTCGCGCGCGACACGAAATTCAATTTCGCCGGTGACCCAGTTCTTGAGCAGGATGTAGCCCCGCTCGGCGCCCGTCAGGTTGATGACTTCGTCCATCGCGCCGGAGAGCACAGTATCCAGATCCAGCGACGAGTTGATAATGGCGGACGTCGCCACCAGCGCGCGAAGCTGATTCAATCCGCGCTCGTCGTCGGTCAGGCTGGCTTGCAGGCGGCTCAACTGCGCTTCCAGCATGGAAATGCTTTGCAGCGTGCCGGGGGGCAGCATCATGCCGCGCATCCTCAGCAGTTCCTGCTGATTTCGCAGCCCGGTCGCCACCTCTTCGATCAGCCCCCTGAGTTGTCGCACCTCGTCGAGAGGCGCGAATTGCCCCGCCAGAGTCTCTGTCATGGCTGTGCCTGTCGTGAAGTTCCCATTGACGCTGCCTATTATACACCGCCTGAACCGCATCGTCGGTATGACTTGCGAGCCAGGGGCGTAGGGAATCATGAGGACATGAGATTGCAGGGGCAACCGGCTCACCAATGGTGCTCATTGTAGATGGAGTATAAAGGGGCGTAACGGCTCCGCCCCCACCCCCGCGCGGGGTGGGGGCTAGGGACTTTGCAACACACCCACCTTGCAACTTTTCGGTTTTGCGTTTCAAATACCCTGTCGATTGTGCCGGTAGGATGCCCCGTAAAGGTGAGACTGTATGACGGACTGGTACACTAATGCGATCTTTTACGAGCTTTACCTGCGCGCCTTTCAGGACGGCAACGCCGACGGACACGGCGATTTCGCGGGGCTTCGCAGCCGCCTCGACTATCTTCAGTGGCTCGGCGTGGACTGCGTCTGGCTGCTGCCGATCAATGCCTCGCCGCTCAAAGACGACGGCTACGATGTCGCCAGCTATTACAGCCTTCACCCCAACTACGGGCTGCTGGAAGATTTTCAGATGACCGTCGAGGAAATCCATCGCCGCGGGATGCGTCTGATCGTGGACATGGTGATGAATCACACGTCCGACCAGCACCCGTGGTTCCAGGCGTCGCGCGAGAGCAAAACGTCCCCGATGCGCGATTTCTACGTCTGGAGCGAGACGCCGGACAAATACAAAGAGGCGCGCATCATCTTCGTCGACACGGAACAGTCGAACTGGGCATATGACGGCGTTTCGGGTGAATACTTCTGGCACCGCTTCTACAGCAGCCAGCCCGACCTGAATTACGACAATCCGCGCGTCCACGAGATGATGTTTGACGCGGTCAGGTTCTGGCTCGACATGGGCATCGACGGGTTGTCATTCATGCTCCATGAGCCAATCCAGGTGAAGAAGTCCGACCATGTAGGGCGACCGGTTGTGGACTCGTTCCAAGCCGCGGTCGAACGGACTGGCAAGGAGCGCGGCTACATCATCGCTTTCTCGTTCACCAAAGGCGCCAGAGAGGAAGTGGCGCGCGTGAAGGCCGAGAAAGGCCTCGACATTCAACTCGTGGAAGTCACAACGCTGTGCGACGCGCCACCCGAGCGGAC
>CALMDI010000593.1 GCA_937864975.1 uncultured Chloroflexota bacterium
GAGCCGGGCGGGACGATGGAAGAACGGCTGGCGGCGCATCTTCAGGTCACGGGCAGCCGTCTGCCAATTATCGCTTTTGTCGCCGGACGCTTCGCAGATCGGATGCAGGGTATTCGCTTTGGTCACGCCGGGGCAATTGTGCAGGGGACGCAGGGCAGCCCGGCGGCGAAAATCGAAGCCTTGCGCGGGGCAGGGGTGCGGGTCGCGGAAAAATTATCGCAAGTTCCCACGCTCGTGCGGGAAGCGATTGGCGAGGGCTAAATGGGCACCTTCATCGACATTCATCTGGATCACGACAGGCTGGACGCCGAAACGTCGCGCAAGCTGGTGCCTGCCTGCCCGGTCGACATCTTCGCGCTCGACGGCGAGCGGGTCGTCGTGCGACCGGAACAGGTCGACGAGTGCATTCTGTGCCGCCTGTGTCTGGAAATCGCGCCGCCCGGCGCGGTTGCCATTTATAAACTCTATTCCGGCGAAGTGCTGGCTGCCGAAAGCGCGGAGACGCCCGCCGAATAAGTCTTTGCTTACCGCGCCGGGCGTCATTTCCTCCCTTTTACCGAACTCGCCTCATTCCTCCGACCGATTGACACCAGACCGGGGTGGGTTATCGTTGGTGTAGAGTCCGGGTGAACCAGGGTCAAGGAGGGGGATGATGACTTTACGACGAATCTGGCGGTTGGTGGGCATCCTGCTGGCGCTGATTGTCCTCGGCAGCGGCGTGCTGCCGGTGATGGCGCAGGACGCGACCCCTGCCGACCAGTGCCTGAACAAAGGCGGCTTCTACGACGAAACGCTGGCAACCTGCAACGCGCTCACCAACTTCCGCATTGAGGTCGCCTATCCGGTTGAACTGCTGCCCAATGACGCGATTGAGGGCGCGCTCGACCAGTATATTGCTCAACAGACAAGCGATCTTCTGGCGCTCGCGAGCACGCCCGGTTTCCCGTTCGGTCCCGACGGCGTCAATTACTCGCTCAACATCAATTACGATATCTATCATCATTCCGCCTCCGTTCTCAGTCTCCAGTTGACGACGTCGACCTATACAGGCGGCGCGCACCCGATCAGCTTCTTCCAGACCTACGTTTTCAATCTCGATCAGGGGCGCGTGATCCCGTTCAACGAGATCTTCCCACCGGAAAACGACCCGCTGGCGACGATTGCGCCCATCGCCCGCGCGCAGCTGCACGCACAGTGGGGCGATGACGCGGAGGGCATGTGGATTGAGGCGGGCACGGCAATGGACTCCGCCAATTATCAGGACTTCGTCCTCACCGAAGACAGCGTGATCTTCTTCTTCGAGCCGTATCAGGTCGGTCCGTATGCGATGGGTCCGCAGAGCGTGACCATCCCAATGGCTGAATTAGCGTCGGTCATGGCTCCGCTCAGCTAGCAGCGGGTTGAAAATCCAATCTGCGGCGCGATTCACCGACAGGCGAGTCGCGCCGTTTTGTTGCGAGCGGGCGGAAAGCTGAACGTTGAGACACAAATGACGATAAAAGCGGCGACAGCGCTCACTCGCTCAGAGCGCGCTTTTGGTGTGCCTCCATCGAAAGTCGGACTTGTAATTCGGTGTAACGACGGATTGGCGCGGCGCCCGCCTGTGCTTAAATAAGGCTATCGACCGTTGGAAACCCTGAGGAGGCGCGCGATGACCGCCACGACAACTGAGCTTCAATCCACGTCCGGTCTCGTGCTGCATCCCGGCGAGGGGCGCACGCTCTCGCTGCTGGGCGCGACCATCGGCGCCAAAGTCACGGGCGCGGACACCGACGGCGCGTGGTCGCTGGTCGAATACACAGCGCCGCCGCACTTTGCCGGACCAGCGCCGCACGGGCACCGCCAGACCGACGAGGCGTTCTACATCCTCGAAGGCACGCCGACGTTCCAGTTGGGCGAGGATACCATGACCGTTGAACCGGGCGCGTTCGTGTTCGTGCCGCGCGGGGTTGTCCATACATTTCGCAATTCCGCCGACGTGCCCGCGCGGTTCCTGATCTTCTTTTCACCTGCCGGGTTCGAGGGCTACTGGGATGAGCTTGCGGAACTGGCTCACGCCGAAAAGAAATGGCCCCCCAGCGACGTGCTGCGTTTGATCGCGCTTGGCGAAAAATACGACAGCTTCGCGCCACAGGCGACGGCGTAGCTTGCTATTCGACGATGGACGGCACGAGCTTCCGTTCGCGCCGTTCCAGCCACTGCACGGCGAGCGTCCACAATGCCAGCGGAATCAGGCTGACGAGAAGCGTGCCGAAGGCAATATTACGCGCCTGACCCGTACCGAGAACGTCCACCAGCCGACCGACGACCAGCGTGCTAATGACGATAGACAGGTTGAAGCCCGCCTGATCCATCGCAAAAACACGCCCTAAATAAGCGTTCGGCACGCTCTTTTGCAGAATGATCGAGCTGTACGTCCAGTAAACGCTGCCGCCCATCGCGCGCACCGCTAGCGCCAGCGAGGCGATCAACAGCGTCGGCGCCAAGCCAAACAGCAGCCAACCCAACGATAACCACGTATATCCGATGATAATCAGGCGTCGCTGCACGCGAACGGTGCCATTGTTCAGGCGGTTCAAAAGCTGCGGACCGATAAACGCCCCGATGCCGAACGCGCTCCACATGATGCCCAGGGAGAGCGTCCCGTTCTCGCCGAGGACGAAAAACGTGGTGGCATAAACGATCATCAGCAGGTCAATCGTGCCCAGGCTGCCGCCCATTTTAATCAGCAGCGCCGCCGCAACGTCCGGGCGGGAGGCGATGAAGCGCAGACCGTCGGCAAACGTGGCTTTCGACGCGGGGCGCTCGGAAACCGGCTGCGCGGCGGAAAATACCCGCGACTTAATTTGCATAATCAGGAGCGCCGAGACGAGAAACGTCAGGGAGTCGACGACGAGCGCGAACGATGTACCGACCAGCCCTGCCACGAATCCGCCAATCGCCGCGCCCGCCGCGAGCATGACCGACCACGTGACGCTGCCAAGCGTATTGGCGGCGACCAGATCCTCCTGCCGCACGAGACTTGGTATCAGCGCCGAGCGCCCCGGCTCGAACACCGAGGACAACGTGAACTGTACGACCGTGAGCGCATAGATCAGCCAGAGACGATCCGGTCCATCGACCAACAGGAACAGAAGGACGATCACGGCGCGCAGTAAGTCGCTGGCGATCAGCAGGCGCTTGCGGTCGAATCGGTCTACCAGCACGCCGGTAAACGGGCTGACCAGCAGCGGCGGCAGGAACCGTGCCAGCAGCAGACCGCTGATCGCCAAACCTTTCGATGCGTCAGGGCTGTAAGCCGTGACGAACGCCGAGAGCACAATGGTATTGAACCAGTCACCGAGGAGGCTGACTGCCTGCGCCAGCCACAGGCGGGTATAGCCCGGATTTCGCCGGAGAAGTCCTAAATATGCAGACACGAGCGCCAATGTCCTTTATGGTGGAAGCATCACGGCGACGTCGCGATCGCGGGTTTTCTCGCGCCGCGCCAGGTTCGGAGCGCCGTCATTGTACCGTGGAACCTGCCGCGCGGGACGCCGGACTTCCGTACAGTTTATCGGTCATCGCCGCCAACACCATAGAGCCATTCTGCCGGTTCGGGAGCTTCCACGCCAGCCTAGCTACCGCTTGACACGCCCATACCCGCCTACTATGATCGTGCGTTTGTCTTACCCTTCTTCGGCTGAATTTCATCCATGTCGCATGGCGCTCAGGGCGGTCTCGTCTGATGCAACCGCGGTTGAGGAGCAAGCTGCTTGCCTGAGTGGATTAAAGTCATCATTCTGGGCGTGGTCGAGGGGATTACGGAATTTATCCCCGTGTCGTCCACCGGGCATCTGATCGTCGTTTCCG
>CALMDI010000594.1 GCA_937864975.1 uncultured Chloroflexota bacterium
ATCAGGTCGAAGATCACATGACCCGCAGGCATGGCGGCTTGGGCATCGGCTTGGCGATCACCAAAGCGCTGATCGAAGCCCATGGCGGGCGCATCTGGGCGCAGAGCGCCGGGCTGAACCAGGGCGCGACCTTCACGCTGACGATTCCGCTGGCAAATTAGATCGACGACGTGCGGTATACTCTCCTTGCACGAATTTCATCCCGCAAGGAGGCAGCCCCTCATGGGTATTTCGTTTACATGGCTCGGTCATTCCGCGTTCGAGATGACCATCGACGGGCATCTGGTCGCGTTCGATCCGTTTCTCTCGAACAATCCCACCGCCGCCGTCAAGCCTGAAGCGCTCATTCCAGAGATCATTTTCCTGTCGCACGCGCACGACGATCACCTGGGCGACACGGTCGCTATTGCCAAACGTGCCAAGTCGCTGGTCGTCGCCAATTTTGAGATTTGCACGTGGATGGGCAACCACGGCGTAAAGGATCACCACGCGCAGAACCCCGGCGGCGGCTATGATCATGGGTTTGTCCACGCGAAGCTGACGATGGCACATCACAGCTCGTCGTTTCCTGATGGCGCCTACGGCGGCGAGCCGACCGGGTTCCTCCTGACGCCGAAAGAGACCCGGAAGCGCATCTATTTCGCGGGCGATACGGCGCTTTTTCTGGACATGCAGTTGATCGGCGAGGAAGGGATTGAGCTCGCGTTTCTGCCGATTGGCGATAATTACACGATGGGACCGACCGACTCGCTGCGCGCGATCCGCATGATTAAGCCGAAGTTCGTCGTGCCGATGCACTACAACACGTGGGACGACATCAACCAGGACGTCGACGACTGGGCGCGCCGCGTTCGCAGCGAAACCGAAGCCGAGCCAATCGTTCTCCAACCGGGCGGCTCCTATACCCTTCAATAAGATGCCGAGCGCCAGCGCGACCGCCGCGGCGAAGCGACCGGTGCGCCTTTCCTCCCGTTGGATCGCGCTGGCAATTTGCCTGTACGCCTTCGCGCTGGGCATCGTCTATGCCGCCGAGACGCCGATCTTTGAAGCGCCCGACGAAGGCGCGCACTTTCTCTACATCCATAACCTGCTCGAGTCGGGCGAGCTTCCGGTTCTGGAAGATCGGGACACGGTGTTTCGCTCGCGGTCGGTGCAGCGGCATCACCCGCCGCTGTATTACCTGGTCGGCGCGGCACTGATCGCGTGGACGGATCGCGCCGACGTGGACGCTGCGTTTATCGACAACCCGTTCGGAGCGATTGGATTCGTCTCGGAGAACAATCAGAATATTTACCTGCACCGCGTGTCGCCGCCGACGAGTGATACCGCGGTTGCCGTGTGGGTGCTGCGGCTGTACAGCCTCGTGCTCGGCGTGATAACGCTGTGGCTCGTCTACCGCGCCGGGGAGACTGCCTTTCCCGGTCGCCCGGTTGGCTTGCTGGCGATGGCGTTCGTCGCGTCCATTCCCGGCTTCATCGCGGGCAGCGCCAGCGTTAATAACGATAATCTGGTCACGCTGCTGTTCGCCGCGGGCGTGGTCTGGTCGCTGCGCGTGTGGCGCAGTCGGGCGATTTCCAACCACGACATCGCGCTGATCAGCCTGATCCTTTCCGGCTCGGCGCTGGCGAAGCTGACCGGGCTGGCGCTGTTTCCACTGGTGTACGCGGCGCTGGCGTGGGGCGCGTGGCGCGGCTATTTCTCGGGGCGGCGGGCGGCGCAGACGGTGGCGGTATCGCTCGGCGCGGCGGCGCTGCTGGCGGGCTGGTGGTATCTCCGCAACTGGCAGTTGTACGGCGACCCGTTCGCGCTGTATCGCACGCTGCGTATCTGGGGGCGCGGCAGCGCCGTTTCGAGCGATCTCGAAGAATGGCTGTTCGAGGCGAAGGGCGTCTGGGATTCCTTCTGGATGACGCTCGGTCATTTCAACATTCGCGGACCCGAATGGCTGTACGGGTACGCGCCGCTCCTGACCGTGCTCGGGTTCGTGGGGGTAGTCGTCGCGTGGCGGCGCTTGCGCCGCCCGCAGGCGCGCGATGGCATTCTGCTGCTCGGCGCGACGCTGGCGCTGGTCATCGCCGCGCTTGCCGCCGCCACCCGGCAGATCAATGTCTCGCAGGGGCGCATCGTCTATCCCGCGCTGATCGCTTTCGCGCCGCTGCTGGCGCTCGGCTGGCGGATGCTGCTGGGTCGCCTCGCGCCGCTGCTGATCGTGCCCCTGGCGGCGCTGACGCTGGCAACCCCGTTCCTTGATCTGGACGATGCGTATGCCGGGCTGGAAGTCATCGCCGCGCTGCCCCCGGACGCGATCCCGGTCGAAGCGCGCGCCGAAACGCTCTCGCTCGTAGGCTATCGACTCCATACCCCCATTGTCGCGCCCGGCGACCCGATCCGACTCGATATCTACTTTCGCGGACGCCACGACGAGAACCCGGCATTTTTCGTCAAGGCGCTCGACCCCATGACGCAGGAAACGCTCGGCGGCGTCGATCTGTATCCCGGTATGGCGCCGACGGACGATTTGCAGGCGGAGCCGCTTTATCACGCGCGTATTGATTTCCGATTGGACGAAGCGCTGTCGTCAGGGCGAGCGCCGATGCAGCTTCCCCTTGCCGTCGGCTGGCGCGTGCCCGGCACGGAGCGCTACCTGCCGTGGCAGGATGCCGCGGGCACGCCGCTTGACCTGCTCACCCTCGACGGTCCGACGCTGATCGACCCTGCCGCGCCGGAGCCGATTCCACAAACACTTATCGGCGCGACGTTTGGCGGCGTCATTCGGCTTCACGGGTACACCGCGCCCGAAACCACGGCGGCGGGTGA
>CALMDI010000595.1 GCA_937864975.1 uncultured Chloroflexota bacterium
CTGGCTAGCACCCCCCCCCACCCCAAACCCCTTGCCCGGGGTTCCCGCCTTTGGCGGGAACTTTAGTCGGCGCACAGCGGCGACGCCCTGAGCACCCACTAAGGAGGGAAGGGCTTCAAAAAGGACTATTATGGCGAGTTGGGCAGGCGCTTGCCAAGCCACCAGCCGCCGATGCCTGCCAGCACCGCTCAGCACGACCGCGGCAGCGGTAGTCGGGGTGCCCGCGGCGGGTTCCATGACGGTAACCCAAATGCCGTCGGGCGTGCCCAGCTCCATGTGCTCGGTATTGCCGAGCATGACGCAGATTCGATGCCTGCCGGGCTGGACGCGCACGGTCGCGGCAGGCTGATATGCCATGCCCATGAGCGTGACGTCTACCCAGACATGCCAGTGTCCTCCATTGTTCAGCGCGAAGTTTTCCGCCTCGATAGCGACGGTGAGTTCGTCACCGTAGACGGTCGAGCCATCGAACGGCGCGACAATGCGCGCGGCGGGTGCGTTATATTCGGGGCTGGTGTCATTGGTCATCAACTGACGGCAGGCGTCGATAAGCGCTTCATCGCTCGACGGCTCGACCGTCTACGGCGCCGACGCCCTGCGCGGCAGCGAGCAGGCAGAGCCACCGCGCCCATAAATAACGTCGCAATCCTCGCTCCCGGATCCCCTCAGAAGTGGTGTTCTACTGTACCGCAGTTTGGAGTGTAATTACAGCGATGCGTAACGTTTCCCGGCGAGGTGTGTTCTAGTGGGTATGAACTTACGAAAACGGCTGTCGAAGCGCTCTCAAACTCCCAAGCGCATGTCCGAGACCGCGCTGGTCGATCTGGCGAAGGGGGGGGACAAGGGTGCGCTTCGCGCGGGTTACGAGCGCTACGTCGAGCAAGGCTCCAATTACATCTCCCACCGCACCGGGAACCATCATGACGCCGAAGACCTGACCGCGCGCGTGTTTTTCCGCGCGATGGGTCACATCGAGACGTACACCGAGCGCGGCGTGCCGTTTCAGGCGTGGCTTTACCGCATCGCGCACAACCTGGTCGCGAACTGGCACCGGGACCGCGGGCGGCGCAAGGTGATTCCGCTGGACGAGTTCATCGCGTCCAGCCTGCACGACGAAGCGCCCGACCGTCAGGCGGAGGATAAGGAAGAGCGCGAGCGCCTTCTCGCCGCTATTCGACGGCTGCCGGAAGAGCGGCAGCAGCTTCTGTTGTTAAAATTTGTCGAGCACCAGTCGAACGCCGAGATTGGCGAGATCATGGATCGGACGGAAGGAGCAATCAAGTCCCTGTATCACCGGACGCTGATTGCGCTGCGCGACGAACTCCAGATGCAGCCAGTTGGGTCTCCGTCCGATTTGTCGAAGGAACAGCAAGGGTAAACCGCGATCATGTCGTATTCCGAGCATACCGACACCCAGATTCAGGATCTTCTCGCCGCCGTCACGGACGCGCTGCTGGCGGAAGATGACAACGTCGACGATATTCTGCGTCGCTATAACGTGCC
>CALMDI010000596.1 GCA_937864975.1 uncultured Chloroflexota bacterium
CGCCCGTTTCCTCGTCCGACGCGACGCTCGCGACAGCCACGTCTAGCCATGCGGGCTGGGCAGACGCACCCTCCTGCGCTTGCGGCGAATCGCATCGTTCTTGCGCTCGTCCTCGTTTTTGCCGCCATCCCGATTTTGGTCGTTCTATGGCTGATTTCCCGGTATGCCGTGGACGTTCCGGTGCGCGACGTGTGGGATCTGTGATTCCATATCTGCTGCGCGACCAGTATTCTCCCGGCGAGCTGCTGGCTCAATTCTGGGAGATGCGAAATGAGCATCGCCCGTTCCTACCGCGGCTGATCGGCTACGGTCTGGGCACGCTCTCGCAGGGAAGCGTGATTCCCCAGATTTATCTGAGCGCGCTGGTGCTCGTCGCGGTGCTGGTCGTGCTTGTCCTGCTCTACCGCTGCTCCTCGCGCTGGCGTTACGCGCCCATCGTGGCGCTGCCCTTCTCGATCCTGCTGTTCACGCTAACCGCAGGGGCGCGGTGGATCGCCGCGCAGCCGTTGCAAATTAACATGGCGGTGCTGTTCTCTGTCGGAACAATCGGGCTGCTGACGTGCCAGCCCGCGCGCTGGCGCAACCTGCTGCTGTCCGGCGCGATGACGGCAAGCGCTTCGCTCTCTTTTTCCACCGGCAATATGACGTGGTTCGTCGGGGGGCTGGCGCTTTTGCTGACCGGCTATCGCCAGTGGCGCTACCTCGCCGTGTGGGCGCTGATGGCGGCGCTGATTCTCGTGCCGTATATCGTCGATTTTCTACAGGGCAGCTCGCTGGCGCGAACGGCGGACGCGCGCAATCTTATCGACTGGATCGGATTCGTGCTGGCGTTCACATCGGCGGCGATCAGCCCCGCCACGCAGGCAGTTTCAAAACTTGTATTCGCGGAAGGGCTGGGGGCGTTCGGACTCGTCGCGCTCGCCGCGCTGCTCGTGGCGAACATCCGCCTCGTCCCAAACGGGTTCCGCAAAGCGCTTCCATGGGGACTGGTGGCGCTCTGGGTGCTGCTGAACGGAGTCCAGGCGGGGTATGGTCGCGGCGACCCGTCGAGCGCGCTGACCATCCGTTACATGATTTACGGCTGCCTGTTCTGGATTTCGATTGTGGCGCTGGCGCTGCTGCTTCTGACGGAAGCGCGCGCCGCCCGGCGTCGTGTGGAGCGGCTCGTCAAAGCGCTGGCGGCGGCGGCGCTGGCGGTGCTGGGGCTGTCATTCGGCGTGGCGACCGCGGGCGCGATTGCCAATCACGCCATTGCGGATGTGAGTCAGTCGCTGCGACAGGCGCAGCGCTGCCTGATGACGCCGCAGATCGAGCGGGAATGCCTGCAAGAACTGTATCCGCAGCCTGTGACGCTTCAAACTCTGCTGCCCTATGCCTATCGGGCGCGCGCCGCGTTTCTGGACGGCGCACAGCCGCCGACGAGTGACGGAACCGTAGAATTTCTACTGGCGGCGCACACCGAGGGCGTGTCCCGTTACGAATCGCTCGACCTCGACGGCGAACGCTCTTTCGTCATCGAGCAGCACGGGGGTGACGAAATCGGCTGGACGTTCCTTGTGCCGCCGAGCGCGACCGTGGTATTCGAGGTCGGGATTTATGCCCCAGCCGATCAGGCTCCGTCCGAGGAAGGCAGCGCGTTCGCGGTCTGGAACGCCAGGCTGCATCAGACGAGCGCGCAGCGGCTGGCACGGCAGGAAATTCCACCGCAAGGGCTGCTGCCAGAGACGATCCGGCTTGATCTCTCGGACTATGCACGGCAGAACGTGCGGGTCACGCTGCACGCGGCGGCAGGCGAGGACGCCACGCTGTACTGGGTCGAGCCGAGGCTGCGCGTCTCGCTGGAAGCGGCATCCTGATCGGCGCAACTGGCAATTTCGACCCCGCTGGCACACAATCAGGACGCTTTGCATCAACTCTGGAGCTTCTTATGGATAAGCTTACCCGCCTTCACGATGCTTCGATTGACCTGAGTGATTTCGTACCCACTGATGATTTATCGCGCGCGAAAACGATGCCCTCGCGCTGGTACGTCGATCCGCGCTTCCTTGCGCTTGAGAAGGAAAGGATCTTCTGGACAACATGGCAGCCGGTCGGACGCGCGGACATGGTGCAGCGCCCCGGCGACTTCTTCACGTGTGAAGTCACGGGCGAGCGCATCGTTGTCACGCGGGGGGTGGATA
>CALMDI010000597.1 GCA_937864975.1 uncultured Chloroflexota bacterium
TCGCGCCACTCGAAGATGTCCACGCATTCCGGCGAATACGTGATGCCATTCGACCAGAACGGCGGTTGAAGCGTCCACGTCTGGAGATCGGGCGAGGATGCCAGCGCGACCGCGCCGCGCCGCAGCTCCAGCCCTTCGCGCAGCCGCGCCGTGATAAACATGCCGTAGCCATCGCCGTAACGCATGACGTGAGGATCGCGCCAGTCCGACAGGTCATATACCTGTCCGTCCGAGCGAAGGATCGGATTCGCGGGGTCTTTCGTCCAGCGAATCAGATCGGTGCTGGTGGCATGGCAGATAACCTGTGAATCCGGTCGGTCGGTGCGAAAGCCCGTGTAAAACAGGTGGAAGCGCCCGTTGTCCTCGAAGATCGAGCCTGTCCAGCAGCCGTCGCGGTCGGGCGCATCCGGTTCTGTGCCGGGACTGATCGCCGTTGGGTAGGCGTCCCAGCGCAGAAAATCGCGCGTGGCGATATGTCGCCACTCATGATCGGGCTGGCGCGGCGAGAGGTAGAAAACGTGGTAGGTTCCCTGCCAGTAAAAGGGCACGGGATCGCCAAAAAGTTCCGGGAAATGCAGCGGCATGTTCCATTCCTGGTCGAGATCGCTCCGCGCTTCTGAGGACGGCGCGGCACGATCACAAAAATCATGAGCGGCGACGTTAGTTTCGCCATGAACCGTGATGCCAGGCGCGATTCGGTAGGGCGCTTCTGGCTTGCGATGCCCTGGAATAATAAGCGGGGGCGGCGGTTTTAGCCAGCGTGGTTCAGGAAAAACAGGAGGCTTCGTGCGCTTCGTCGCCTAAATGTCGGTGACGACGCGCGACCAGCGGACAAAGACGAACGCGCTCAGCGACGCGCCCAGGACGGCAGACAGCAGCATCGCGCCCGGCGTCCCGATGGCGCTGGCGATGAAGCCAAGCAGCAGCGAGCTAAACGGCGCGATTCCCATGAATGTGAGTGTGTAGAGCGCCATGATGCGACTGCGATAGCCGTTTGGTACGACAACCTGAATGCCGATGTTGATGCAAACATAGAGCAGCATCATGAAGGCACCCCAGAGGACGTTGATGGCGACGGCAGGCGGGATCGTCCTCTGAACAGTCAGCAGCGCCGTACACAGCGCGACCGCGAACGCGCACGTCACCAGCAGGCGACCGTAGCCAAAGCGTTTTGCCAGCCATCCTGCCAGCACGCCCGCGATGACCGACCCCGCGCCCTGCGCGATGCTGAGCGCGGCATAGCCCGCGTCCGGCGAGCCGAGTACGGTATCCGCGTAGGCGGGCATGATCTGCATAATCGGCACGAGGCTGACGCTGGAAATGGTGGAGAGCAGCAGCAGCGGGGCGATCATGGGGTGGTGACGCGCGAATTGCAGCCCCTGACGCAGTTGTTCAAGCGGCTTGGAAACGCGCTCGCTGTGGAACGCATAGGGAACGTGCATCAGCAGCAGCATGGCGATGGCGGCAACAAAACTCAACCCGTTGATAAAAAAGCACCACGCGGGACCCAGGCGGATCAGCGCGATCCCTGCCGCCATCGGTCCGAGAATGCGCGACGCGCTGTTGAGCACGGAGTTGAGGGCAATCCCGCTGTGCATCTGATCCGCGCCGACCACCTCGATCACGAACGTCTGCCGCGCGGGCATGTCCAGCGCGTTGCTGGTGCCGAGCAGGAAGGCGAGGACGAGGATGTGCCAGACCTGCACCACCCCCGCGAACGTCAGCGCCGCCAGGATGAAGGCGAGTCCCATCTGAAACAGCATGGTGACCAGGAGCAGGCGGCGGCGGGGCACCTGATCGACGATCACGCCGCCGATGGGCGCGAGCAGGAGAAAGGGCAGCCCGGCGGCGCAGGCAACGATGCCAAGCCACGCTTCCGACCGCGTGATCTGAAAGACCAGATAACCCTGCGCGAGCGTTTGCATCCACGTGCCGGACATCGAAATCAACTGCCCGACCATATACAGGCGGAAATCGCCGCTGTAAAGCGCGCCATAGGTTCGGACGTTGCTGGGTGCGTTCGCGCGCATCGTAAACGATTGCTCGTCGCCGGTTTGTCAGGTTAAGCTGGCGCGGATGTAGAAGGGGGTATGAGGGTTGGCTGCCTCACGTCCTGCGGTATGGATATACGGCGTTCCGTGCCTTCAGCCTTGAGTTTAAGCAGGGACATGGTTTGTTCAAGCGACCAAGTTCAGGAATTGGACTTGCTTGGTATGGCTATTCAAGCTGCCGGACGCGGCGCTGTTCCATACGGCGCGACGGCGCGGGGACGATTTCCGGGGCTGCCTCGCCAGCCGCGACCATACGACGAATCAGGCGCTCGCGAAGCTCGGCGCTGACTTCTCGAAACGACTCCACGCCAACCAGATTCGCCAGTTCGTGCGGGTCAGCTTCCAGATCGTACAAATATTGCTCGACGTAGGTATCCGACGCGCTGTCGTTCCAGCCATGCCTGTCCGGGGCGGTGACACCATATTTCCACCGGCGGGTACGCACGGCGCGCCCGACCTGCGATTCGCTGATCTGCACGAATACCTCCTCCTGCCAGTCGGTCGCTTCGCCGCGCAGCAGCGGCATGATCGAACGCCCCTGCATCGTCGCCGGGATCGGCAAGCCTGCGGCGTCCAGCAGGGTCGGGGGAAGATCAACGAGGCTGACAAGCGCTTCAAGGCGTCCTTTCCCGGTGAAGCCGGGTCCATACAACGCGCCGGGAAGCCGAATGGCGGACTCGTGGCACGAGCGCTTGTATTCGTCGTTGCGCGTTTTGAAATGGCAGCCGTGATCCGACGTGTAGAGCACGATGGTGTTCTCGTCCATGCCGAGGCTTTTGAGTGTGTCGAGCAGGCGTCCGAAGGCTTCGTCCAGCCGCCTGACCATCCCGAAGTAGCCGCCGAGGTGTTGATAGGTGGAGCCGACCAGAGCCGCCAGGTCGGGCGGCGTCCAGCGCCCGGCATACCGCTCGCGATAGCCATCCGGTGGCGGGTAATCGTCCATATGATTCTGGTGATGTGGCTCCAGATAGGAGATAAACAGATAAAACGGCGTGTCCTGATGCCGGTCAATGTAGCGGATTGCCGCGTCCGTGAGCGCGTCCACGCGGTAGCCGGGAAGCTGTACGGGCTGATTATCGCCGTCGTAGAGGATGGTCTTGTACGGTTCGGTGTGATATTCAATGGCGTTGCCCGCCAGCCAGAACTCGTAGCCGCCGCGGTACGGCTCCTCGACCGGGGAGCTGCCGGGGGCGAGGTGCCACTTGCCGATGTAACCGGTCGTGTAGCCGCCGTCACGAAATTCGTGGGCGAGCGTCCGCATCTCGGTCGGCAGGGGAATCTCATTGCGGAAGCAGCCGGTTTCGGTGGCGTACATGCCGGTTTGCATACACGAACGCGCCGGACCGCAGACGGGCTGGGACGTAAAGACCGCTTGCAAATGCGTGCCGCGCGCCGCCACGCGGTCAAAATTCGGCGTAAGGTCGAGCGGGTTTCCAAAGTGACTGCTCGTGTCCCAGCGCTGCTGGTCGGTGAAGAAAACAATGACGTTCGGCTGCGCCATGCTGGTTGCCCCGCGGGAGTAGAGAAAGACCAGCCACACTATAGCATTCAGCGAGAGGCGGCGAAAGGCAGCCCGCCCCCATGTTCGCCTCGCCGCGCATTTTCAGTAAACTTATTTCGAACGGCAGCGCGAACCTTCGCCGTTTATCGCGTCGCTTCTCGCTCAGGGTGCACCTATGAACGTCTCGACGACGGATCGTCCGACCGCCTTTCACCTGATGGTCAAGCCACGCGGCGCGATTTGCAATCTCGACTGCCAGTACTGCTATTTCCTGAGCAAAGAGCGCCTGTACCCCGACAGCGACTTTCGCATGGGCGAGAACCTGCTGGAAGCCTACACGCGCCAGTACATCGGGGCGCAGCACGCGCCGGAAGTGACCTTCGCATGGCAGGGCGGGGAACCGACGCTGATGGGACTCGACTTTTACCGGCAGGCGGTTCGCTACCAGCAGGCGCATCGCAAGCCTGGAATGCGGATCATCAACACCCTGCAAACCAACGGCGTTACCCTGGACGACGAGTGGTGTGCTTTCTTTCGCCAGCATGAATTTCTCGTCGGCGTCAGCCTGGACGGTCCCGAACATTTGCACAACGCCTACCGCGTGGACAAAGGCGGACAACCGACGTTTGACAGGGTGATGCGGGGTATCCGCCTCTTGCAGCAGCATGGCGTCGAGTTCAACATTCTGACGACCGTTCACGCCGCCAGCGCCGCCCACCCGCGCGAGGTCTATGCGTTTCTGCGCGATAC
>CALMDI010000598.1 GCA_937864975.1 uncultured Chloroflexota bacterium
ATTCGTCTGCCCGCGTGAAGTCATCCCGATCAGGCTCGCCGCCAGCTGCGGAAGACGCGGCAGCAGCACGACGACTCCCACCACGCCAAGCAGGACGAGGATGCCGAGGACGGCAGCACAGCCGCAGCCCAAAACGCGCAGGGTCGAGTTACGTCGGGGCGGGCGAGAGTCGGGTCGTCGCTGCACGTACATTGCGGAATTCCTTAAGACAGCAGACAAAGCGCCCATTTTACCCATTCAAAACCGGATTGCAATGTGAGATTGCGGCAGAACCTTTGCCGTGCCGCGCGCGTATCTACAGCAAATTCGGGCGGAAAAGCGTATACTCGTGGCGCAGATGCCTGAGGAGTTCGTTCATGCGACGTTTGTGGATTTTTGGCCTTGCCGTGATGATGACCGCCGGATCGGCGTCGGCGCAGCGCCCGCAGCCGGGCGCCGAAGGCATCGGCGACCCCTATTTCCCGGAACTCGGCAACGGCGGCTACGACGTTCAGCATTACACGATTGACCTGTCCGCCGACGTCGCCGCCAACATGATCGACGGCACCGTCACTATAGATGCGACGGCGACGCAAGACCTGAGCGCCTTCAACCTCGATTTCGTCGGCTTTGCGATTGAAACCCTGACGGTGAACGGTGTGGACGCCGCCTACACGCGGGACTTCCACGAGCTACGGATCATGCCTGTAACGCCACTCGTCGAAGGCGATGCGTTCACTGTTGCCGTGACCTATTCCGGTATTCCGGGTGACGACGCCCCCGGCGGCGCATCGGCGTTTGCCGAGGGTTGGGTGAACTATGGCGAGGGCGTGTTCGTCGCCAGCGAGCCGAGCGGGGCGGCACGCTGGTTCCCATCGAACGATCACCCGCTCGACAAGGCGACGTTCACCTTCCGAATCCGCGTGCCAGAGCCATATGTCGTCGCCGCGAACGGCTTGCTTCAGGAGACGATCGACGAAGGCGACGAGACAACCTACGTCTGGCACACCGCCTCGCCGATGGCAACCTACCTGGCGACGGTCAACATCGGGCAGTTTCAGCGGCACGACCAGGACGGACCCGATGGGCTGCCGATGCGGAATTACTTCCCAAGCCGGCTGGCGAATCGCGGCGCGAGCGTGTTTGCCGAGCAGCCGGACATGCTCGAATTCTTCTCGGATACGTTCGGTCCCTATCCATTTGAAGCCTACGGCGTGGTCGTTGCCGATACCGACCTGAGTTTCGCCCTGGAAACGCAGACGATGTCGCTGTTCGGCAATGGCATCCTCGGTCCGTTCTCGCTGGGCACAAGCTCGGAAGCCGTGATTGCCCATGAACTGGCGCACCAGTGGTTCGGCAACAGCGTGACTCTGGGACGCTGGCAGGACATCTGGCTCAACGAGGGCTTCGCCACCTACGCGCAGGCGCTCTGGATCGAGCAGGATCGGGGCGCAGCGGCGATGGACGATTACCTGCGCGACATCTACGCGCTCCTAGCCTCCGATGCTTTTTCACTTCAGGGCGTTGTCGCGCCCGGCAAGCCGTCGCGCAACCAGCTTTTCCACAACAGCGTCTATCTGCGCGGCGCATGGACGCTTCACGCGCTGCGCCTGAACGTTGGCGACGAGACGTTCCTGGAGATTTTACGGACGTATTACGAGCGCTTCGCCTATGGAAACGTCACCACAGCGGACTTCATCGCCGTCGCGGAAGAAGTCAGCGGTGAAAACCTGAGCGACCTGTTTGACGCCTGGCTGTACGCGGATCGGGTGCCGGACGTGCCCGAAATGGGACTGACCAGCCAGCCAGCGGCTGCCGAGTAAGATTCGAGACGCACGACCGAACCGCCCCAGGCGGTGAATGTGACTGCCGGGATGACCCGCCTGCTTTCGCTGCTCGGAAAAATCACGAACACATCGCACCGGCAGCCCGACGCGGAAGACGCCGAGGAAGCGCTGCGTCTCTTCTGCCGCGAGCATAACCTGCTCTATTTTCCGCGCATCCATTCGCCGCATAAAGTGTCCGCCGGGCGCGGAGCCTACCGCGGCAAGACCACCACGGTAACCATCGAACTGCCGTCTGAAGACGGCGACGAGGGCAAGTCCGCGACGACCAATATCCATCTGTCCGCGCCGAGCCAGATCACCGGCAGCCTGCAGTTATGGGCGAAAAAGGCGCCCCGGTGGTCGCTGCGCCGCCCGCTTCCTTTCGGCTTGCAGGCAGACCCGCCGCTTCTCGCCGCGCGCCTCCGCACGGCGACGGACGTGCAGCGTCACTTCTCGACGCTTCGGCGTTTCGGAGAAGCAAAGCTCGAAGTCGGCTTAGCGAAGCAGGAATTGACGCTCCGAGTGGCGGTCAAGCGGGCGATGACGCCGAAGCAACTGGAAGCGCTGTTGAACTGGATGTGCGACGCCGCGGATCGGCTGGAAGAAGCGGGCGGAAAACGCTGAACGATTGACAGCCCGTTACGTTTCGTCCGCGAGCTGCTGCTCCACCCACGCGCTGACCTGAGCATCCCCCTCCACTGGATAGGGATAATTCAACTGGAACGCGGTTTCAATCGCCAGCCAACGAAACAGCGACATCGACGCCCGCAGCGCGCGCCGCAGATCGGCGGGATCGTAATGGGCAAACGTACCGCCAAGCTCGCGCACGGCGCGCGGGTCTGCCCACTCTTCGAGAAAGCGACCGTTCGCCCAGGGTACATCGCTGGTTGCCCCGACCGTCCGCGAATACCACTCGATCATCCGCAGCAGCAGGTCTTTCATGTAGCCATTGTTGCAGGTTACCGCCGTCCAAAGCTCGCCGCGCCGGAACTTCTTGGTCATCCACGCCGCATGGTACCAGAAATCGTTGACGACGTTCAGAAACGCCGCCTGCGTCGGCGGCTCATAGATGGCGCGCGGGGCAATTGGCAGCGTGATGCGGCTGAAGATGCGATCCTTATCGACCAGCACCCGCATTCCGCGGCGAATGATGCCCGACGCCTGCTCGTTTTTGATGACCTGAATCAGACTGTCGCCGTGGACGACGATGAGATCAAAGTCGAAGCCCGAATCGAACAGGACGCGCCGTTCGACGACGCCGGGGACGGGCGTACGCTCGACGTGGCTCACCCAGATTGGGGCAATCGGCTCCAGCCACTCGGCGGTATTCAGGAAGGGATCGGGGTCGGTGACTCCCAGGACGACATCGACATCCGACCACTGATCGGCGGGATGGTCGGCGCGCGTGCGGGAGCCGATGAGGAGCATCGCCCGCACGTCGGGGTTACCTCGCGCCCAATCGGTCAGCCGGTTGAGCAGGTCAAGAACGCGCTCGTTTGGGCTGCTCACATGCGCTCCTGTCGGGCAGTCCGACTAGCAGACAGAGGTATCGACGCCGTTCCACGGCGCGGCACAGGGGTTAAGGCGCGGGCGAGTCCGAAGCCGCCAACCGGGCGGCGTACTGCGCTTTGTAGTAGTCGAGGTAGGCGCCGGTCTTGATCTTGCGCCACCACCACTCATTCTCTATGTACCAGCGCACCGTGGCTTCCAGACCGTCCTCGAAGGTGGTCTGCCGCTCCCAGCCGAGCGCGCGCAGCTTGTCGCAGTTCATGGCGTAGCGCCGGTCGTGCCCCTCGCGGTCGGGGACGGATTTAATCAGTGTGTCGGGTTTGCCGAGAAGCTCCAGAATGCGATGGGTGATGTCGATATTGGTGCGCTGGTTTTCGCCCGCGACGTTATAGGCTTCACCCGGCTCACCGCGATGCAGCGCCATGTCGATGCCGCGCGCGTGGTCGTCCACGTGCAGCCAGTCGCGCACCTGCCGACCGTCGCCATAAACAGGCAGCGGGCGGTCATCAATCGCCTCGGTCGTGAAGAAGGGGATCAGCTTTTCGGGGTACTGGTAGGGACCGTAGGTGTTACTGCCGCGCGTGATGACGGTGTTCAGTCCATGCGTCACGTGGTAAGCGCGCACCATCATTTCGCCCCCCGCCTTGCTCGCCGCATAGGGGCTGTTGGGCGCGAATGGATCGTCCTCGGTCGAGAAGCCTTCTTCGACGTCGCCGTACACTTCGTCAGTCGAGACCTGTACGAAGCGTTCCAAGTTGCGCCTGCGCGACTCGTCCAGCAGGATGTACGTGCCGACCACATCGGTGTGAATGAAGGCGTCAGGGGAGAGAATGCTGCGGTCGACGTGACTTTCGGCGGCGAAGTTCACGACCGTGTCGATGTCATACAGGTCGAAGACGCGCCGCACGGTCTCGCGGTCGGCAATGTCGCCACGGTCGAAGCGGTAATTCGGCTCGTCGCTGACGGGCAGGAGGTTGTCGAGATTGCCCGCGTAGGTCAGCTTGTCGTAGACAATGATGTTGTAATCGGGATACGTCTCGACCATGTAGCGGACAAACGCGCTGCCGATGAAGCCCGCGCCGCCCGTAACCAGAATATTCTTCATTCGCTTCCCTCGTTGGTTTCGACAGGCTCGGCGGCTGCGCGCGCCTCTTCCACCGCGTCCGGGTTGACGACAATCGCCGGGGGCGTATCAATCATCGTCTCCGGCGACCCGTCATCCGAACCCTCCGGCTTGCGCTGCAAGACGAACCGCTCGACCGCCTCCGCGACACCGTCCTCGTCGTTGGTGCCGACCACGTGCTTCGCGACCGCCTTCAGGCTCTCGCTGGCGTTGCCCACCGCGATGCCCAGCCCCGCCGTCTGAAGTGTCTCCACGTCGTTTTCCGCGTCGCCCATCGCCATGACCTGCGCCGCCGGAATGTTCATCTGCTTCAGCAGCACTTTCAGCGCATTGCCCTTCGACGCGCCCGGCGGCAGAATTTCGAGCATCGTCGGGATGCCTGCCTGCATGAGCCGGACGGTACCGTTGAGCTGCGCGCCGAGCTGCCAGCGCAGCGCGGTAATCGCGCGGCGCTCGCCAATCGCCATCAACTTGTGAATCGGTACAACCCCCATGAGATTTTGCAGCGGACCGACGATTTCCGCCTCCGGCTCGTGGTAGCGCGCGATGCCGTCGATGATGTCCCGATCATTTCGACGCACCATGACGCGCACACCGTTATAGGCAATAAACTTGAATCCGCGTTCTTCGCCAAACGTCAATACCTGCCGAGCCGCCGAGGGGTCAAGCGTCTGCTGCCAGCGCAGCGTGCCGTCGGGATCGTAGATCGTCAGCCCCTGCAAATAGATGCCGGGGGACTTGATGCCGAGTTTTTCGATGAGATGCGCTCCGGCGTTGCGCGTCTTGCCCGTCGCCAGAACGACGTGGACGCCATCCGCAATCGCCGCTTTGAGGGCGTTTTCGGTGCGCGGGGTCATTTCCAATTTGCTGTTGAGCAGCGTGCCGTCGAGGTCGAGGACGATCATTTTGATCGTCGAATGTGCTGTTTTGGAAGCCATGCCTCTGCCGTTTTTGTGTGGGGGTTGGGTGACTAGATCAACCACAGGTTGCTGTGATCGCCAATATTCAGGGTCAGGGTGCGCGGCTTCTCGTCCTTGCGCTGGACGGTCGTGCTGCGCCCGATCAGACTGCCGTAAAGACGCTCGTCCAGGTCGCGGATGATACTGTTTTCGAGGACAATGCTGCGCTCGATCTCGCAGTTCTGGACGATGACGTGATGGTAGATGCTGGTGAACGGACCGATGTAGCTGTTCTCGATCAGCGTATGCTCGCCGATGATCGTCGGTCCGTGGATGGTGCTGTTGATGATCCGCGCGCCCCGCTCCACGATCACACGGCGGTCGATGCGCGAGTTTTCGATCAGCGCGTCGGTGGCGAGATGCGGGGTGAATTCCTCCAGCACCAGCGAGTTGGCTTCCAGCATGTCAATCGGCTTGCCGGTGTCAATCCACCATCCCGGATGAACGTAGGGAAAGACGCGGTAATTGTTCTCGACCAGCCATTGAATCGCGTCGGTGATTTCAAGCTCGCCGCGCGCCGATGGCTTGATGCGGTCAACCGCTTCGTGGATGTGGTGGTCGAACATGTAAATTCCGACCAGCGCGAGATTGCTCGGCGGATCGGCAGGCTTCTCGACCAGGCGCTCGACGTTTCCATCGGTACCGAGCTTGACGACACCGAACGCGGAAGGATTGTCGACCTCTTTCAGAACAATCTGGCAGTTCCAGTCGCTGTCGGCAAAGTCCGCGATGAGCTGCGTGATGCCACCCTGAATGACGTTATCGCCCAGGAACATGACGAACCGCTCGTCGCCCAGGAAGTCGCGCGCGGTTTTGACGGCGTGCGCCAGCCCCAGCGGGTTTGGCTGGTCGATGTAGGTGATGTTCACGCCCCAGCGACTGCCATCGCCCACCGCCTCGCGAATCTCCGGTCCCGTGGAGCCGATGACGACGCCAATATCGTCCACACCCGCATCATGAATCGTCTCGATCACGCGGAACAGGACCGGCTTGTTCGCGACGGGGATCAGTTGCTTGGCGCGGGTATAGGTCAGCGGGTAAAGACGTGTGCCCTTCCCGCCACTGAGGATCAGACCCTTCATTGTCGCCTTTGGCTCCGTGAATGATCAGGAGGGCGTTCCCCTGAATAACAGGCTTAGTATAATCAAGACCGCCATCGCAATCAACAGCCCGAACGCGAAGCGCGCGCCGCCGCCAACGGGCGGGAGCGCCTCGCGCGAGGGTTTATTCTGGGGAAGCTGCTTCCATTGTTCCAGCGAATCGGGGTCGGGCGGCAGCGGGACAAGCGGCATGAGATTGCGCCTCACGTCTGACGTTACCGCCCGATTATAACACCCACACTCCCTGCGCTGTGATTTTTAGATGGTGTGCCAGGCTAGGTAAACTGGACGATGCCCAGAATGTTCCCTTCGCTGTCCTTAAACCACGCGGCGCGGTTCGCCGCCATCGTCGCAATCGAGTTGACCGTCTTGAGCGTCGGAAAGTCGTATTCCTCAAACACCAGACCGCGCTCTTTGAGCGCCGCCACCTCTGCTTCAATGTCGGGCGTGGTGAAGCCTATGAGCGTGTGAGTAGCGCTGCCCGCGCCACGCGACGGGTAAAGCAGGAACCACGAGTCGCCCGTCTCGTACTTCAGACCGCCCGGTAACTCCTCCGTCGGGGTCAGTCCAAGTTTGTCGGCGTAGAACTGCCGGGCGCGTTCGAGATCAGCAGCGGGTATGGTTGCATGGGTACGGAGCTGCGATAGCATGGCAGACGCCTTTCAGCCTTTTCATGAGTAATTTTGACTTGAATGACCGCACGGGATAGAAGTCGAAGCGGCGGTCAGGGACAAGCGAAGACGTCAGCGCCCACGTCTCAGACCTCTTCGAGGAATAAGACTTCCGGCGGCGACATCACACCCGCCTGCTGCATACCCTGACGCAAATCGTCGGATTGTGCGTACTGTTGCGCGTGGTCGAAGCTGGGCCACTCCGTCAGGATGATGACCTCGCTGGGGTCGCTGGCATTCCGAAACACGCGAGCGCCCGTCGAGCCGTAGCGCTGGCGAAGGCTGTCCATGCTGTCGAACACCGTCCGCCAATGATCAAAATCGTGGACTTTGTGATGAACAAATAACTGAACCATGATTTATATCTCCCAACAACGGCATTAAATGTCAGAGTGAAATACTCTGAACTATTATATCAGCATAGGATTTACTCTAAAGATCGTCAATAGAGCGCAGAATCCTATCCACGCGGCACCTGAACCATGCGTGGCAAACGCCCTGCCGCTTTCCTATGTCGTTCAGGCGCGTGGCGTGTAATAGCGCTTGAGCCACTGGCTGAGTCCGTCCAGACCCGGAAACAACAGGCGCTCGTTGATGTTGAGCAGATCGAGCTTGTCGCGAATTTCCCATTTCAGCGCGGCGGGTATGACGATGCGCGTGTACGCCCCCGGTTTACCGGCAAGCCAATCCCCCAGGTCCGCCGACGGACTCGACATGGCTGAAAACAGCGCGTACTGGTTGACGATACGCCCCTCCATCGACGGCGGCTCGAAGAAGGCGACAAACGGCTTTTTGGCAATTCGGTCAAATTCCTGAAGCGTGTTCGCCGCCTGATCCAGTATTTCGACGGTGAACATATCGGCGCATTCTGCCTCTAACAGGCGTCGCAGCGCCGCGGGTAGCGTCGCGTTCGTGTTGCCGAAGTCGACACACCAGATCGCGGCGTCGCGGTCAAACGTGTCGAGCGATTGGGTGGCGAAGTGCGCCGCGATGTAGGGCGAAAACGTCCAGTCCAGCAGGCGCGTCGGCAAGCCGTGATGCTGCGCGACCGCCAGCCAGTTCCACACCGAATCAAACGCGACGGCGCTCTGGCTGGCGTACTTTCGGAAGTTACGGAGCAGGTGCCCTTCCACGTCGGGCGCCGCGCCGCCGAGACGCATCAGGCTTGTCGCCAGCCCATGCGCCGCATCCGAAAGCCCGCGAAAAACAAAGCGCGAGCGAAAACGCTGCAATTCCGGGTTCCACGTGTCCGCAAACAACTGCTGGTTCAGCTCGTCCCATGTTTGAACGTAAAGGTCGGTCATCGCGCTCGTCCGCCGTCGCTACACCTCAGACTGTAATGTGAATTGTAGCATAGGACACTGCCAAGTACAGATCATTCCGGCTCGTGCGACGGACGGCAAAAGACTCTATTGGTGTGGTCATCGGCGTCTCCGAGGGGAGTCCGGGTTACGGCTTGCGGTAGTGACCGACGAGATGCACGCGGCTGGACGGCGCGAAGCGGTCAATCCACGCCTCGACCAGCACCGAAGCGCGAAAGAAAAGTTCGTTGATCGCCAGATAGGAAGGGTCGCTCACGTGCTCGAATCGCTCGCAGCGAAAGCCAATCCCTGTCAGCAAACGATGGATCGCGTGAAAGGTATTGGCGCGGTAGTACGTCGGGTTGATGAAATCCTCATCGCGGGCGTAAATGGCGCGGACAACCGGCTTGCTGATGGCGTTTGGGATCAGGCGGCGCAGCCAGACCGCGTAATTGCGGGCGTTCGGCGTGATGAACAGCAGATGCCCGCCGGGTTTCAAAATACGATCAAACTCCGCGAATACCGATTGCGGGTCGCTGAGGTGTTCCAGAACCCACGAGCAGGTGATCAGGTGAACGCTGTCGCCCGCGAACGGGAGCGCCACGAGATCAGACTCGACAAGCGTGCTGATTTCGGCGGGTTCGTCAAAGTGCGTGACGTAACGGTCGGTTCCGACGACCAGCCGCGCCAGCCCGACGTACCCTTTGACCAGCCCCGCGGGTCCGCAGCCCGCGTCCAACAGGACGGTTTCAGGGGTGATGAGGCGGTCGATGAGCGCGGTATAAATGTCAAGCGCGGGGCGGTACCCCGGCTTCATCGCCTGATAGCGCTCTCGTATACGCTCCTGCTTGCCGAGGTTCAGCATGGTATGGTTCTAGGGAGCTGCGGGCGTCTGAGGCGGTTCGCCGCGGGCGTGGCTGTTGAACCACTCGTACAGGCGGGGGTTGTTGTAGGTTCGAGTCCACGAGTCGTGCCCCGCCGACGGATAGATGGTAAAACGGACGCTGCCGCCACACTCGCGCAGCGAATCGACCATTTTCCGCGACTCGCGCAGCAGGACGACGTTGTCCAGCGCGCCGTGAAACGCCCACACCGGCACTCGTTTGATCACGCAGACGGCGTCGGGGTCGCCGCCGCCGCAAATCGGCGCGATGGCGGCGAACTCGCCGGGATGCGCGACGGCAAGATTCCACGTG
>CALMDI010000599.1 GCA_937864975.1 uncultured Chloroflexota bacterium
GTAAGGCGGTGACTGAAGGCAGAGCCAAAGGCTCTGCCCCCGCGCATGTCCGCCCGTTGGAGTTCAAATTTGGGGCGCACCCACGTGTGCGCCCCTACTCGTGTCCTTGATATGCCCCACTCCCCGGTCGGGCGGGTCCTCGACAGCGCCATTTGTGACGGCATGACGCTGCTTGGCAGCAATTTGTGACCCTACCTCTTTTGAGATGGGTCAGCGCTGCGATCAGGCGTCCGGGCGCTGCTGGAACAGTTCGATGACGATGCCGTCGGGATCGCGCATGTAGAGCGACCAGCCGCCTTTATTCGGTCCCTCGTCCAGATAAATCGGCTCGCTGATGAAGGTGACGTTCGCCGCTTTGAGCCGTTCATACAGGCTCGGCAGGTCATCCACGAGATAGGCTACGTGGCTGCTGCCGACATTGTTGGGCGTCAGATCGTTCTGCGCCGTGCCGCGCGGGTGCTGATATTCGATCATTTCGAGGAAATGATTAGCTCCGGGAATGCGAAACATCGCATCGCGGGCGATGGCGTCGGGAAAACCGACGACTGCACGCCAGTAGTTATGCACAATTTCCGGTCGGTTGTGAACCATTTCAAAGCCGAGCAGGTCGCGGTAAAAGGCAATCGTTTCCTCAAGATTCCGCACAGTATAGCTGGTGTGGTGCGCGCCAATAATCTGACCCATGAACAAAACGTTCCTTTCCGTGGTGGATGCCGCGTTCGACTCGGCAGTCCTCAATCCTCGCTTCGCTGAGAGACGCGGGATTCAAAACGATGAGCGACCATGCATCGCCTACCGCCCGATGCTCGTCCGCGATTGTCCCTCGCGTCCCTGAGTTGGGGATTTTATCGGGATACCCTATCGGTGTCCAACGCCATCCGCCGTCGCAACTGATGCGTAATGGGGGCAAATTTGACATAATCCCAACGGGGAAGCGTAACACCCGCACGGCAACAAGGGGGCACCCTCGGTTGGCGGCATCTTCGATGCTTCAAATTACCCGTTATCAGCCCAAGTTACTGCCGTCGCTCACGCGGCTGGTGAACGCGCATATCGCGCTCGTGCCGCCCTGCTGGACGCTGACCGACGCCCAGGTTCAGGCAGTCATCGCCAGCGCCGGGAAGCTGTGGTCGGCGCGTTTTCCAGACGAGGACGAGACGCGGGTTTACGACGCCTTCGTGGTCGAGGGTGATAGGGTGCGCGCGGCGGCGCAGTGGATAACCTACAACGATTACGCCATTCTCCTCTGGATTTTCGCGGAGCCGGGGGCAGACGGCGCGCTGGCGGCGCTGCTGGAGGCGATTGTTCAGCAGGCGCAGGGCTTGAGCGCCGTGAATACCAACTCGCGGTTCGCGTTTGGCGTCGGCTGGTTCGGTATTCCGCCGGTGTGGGCGCACTTGTTTAAAGGGATGGCGCGGGCGGGCTTTGAGGTGACCGAGCGATGGGTCATCATGCACGCTCCCACCGCGGACGTGCCCGTAAGCGCGCCCCCTGCCGGACTGACCCTCGACTGCCGGGAAGACGCGGAAGGCGATTGGCACGTCACGGCGCAGGCTGACGCTGCCGAAGTGGGACTGTGCGAGGCGTGGGAAATTCCGCCGCACTTCGCCGCTTGCGATGGTTTCGACCGCTGGATCACGGTGGAATGGGTCGGCGTCGCGGACGGTTCTCGCGGGCGCGGGATAGGACGCTGGCTGTTAAGCGAGCAGATGCGCTTTCAACGCGCGCGCGGCTTCGAGCAGGTCATGGTGTGGACGGAGACGGATAACGCGGCGGCGCAGCGCATGAACCGCGCGCTCGGCTTCGTCAACGGTCCCGAATGTTGGACGCTGCACCGTCCCTTACGTGACGCGCCGGCAAATCTGAGCGACAATGAGGCGAAAGGGGAACGCCGATGAGCAGCCGCTTTAGCGCCGAGCAGATCAACGAGCTTGCCGACATCGAGGAAGTGGATGTCGAGACACAGCAGGCGGGGAAACCGCGCCGGACAACAATCTGGATCGTGGTGGTCGATGGGGACGCCTACGTGCGCTCGGTGAAAGCGGAGCAGGGACAGTGGTATCAGGCGTTCCGCGCCAGCCCAAACGGCGCGCTGTACGTGGGCGACCGCCGGTTCGCGGTGCGCGCCGTGCCCGTCACCGACCCGGACATCATCGCGCGCGTGAGTGACGAATACATGCGAAAATATGCCGCGTCGGAGTGGGCGCCACCCATGATTGAGCCGGATACTCTACCGACGACGCTGCGGCTGGAACCGGTACAGGCGCGCCCATGAGCCATCACACCGACTCCTCATCCCCATTTGACTGGCTGATTAATCTGTTCGCGCCGGTCGAATTTGAATTCGATACGGCGCTGTCTTTGGAACAATGCCGCCTGCTGCTTCAAAAAGAGTTTAATAACGGAAGCTGGATGCTCAACAACGTCCACAAGGCGGAAGTGAATCTGCAGGACGACGGCAGCCATCGCTTCCGCGTTTACAAGCAGCTTGTGCGCGGGCTTGCCATCGAGGCGCGCGGCTTTCTGGAAGCGCAGTCCGACGTTCTCACCCAGGTGCGCGGGCGCACGCGCATTCATCGCGGCACCTATACGTCGGTGCTGCTGATTACGCTGATTGTGCTGGCATACCTGGTGTTCGCGCCCGACTTTGGTCAGCAGGCGTTCAAGCTGGCATTCGCGCTGGTGTTCGCGCTGGCAATTCTGCTGATTTTCCTCGTCGCGCTGGCGCGGCAGGACAATCTGGTCGATCAAATCCGAGACGTGCTGCTGCGCGAATAAGCTCGATTCAAGACGGAAAGAGACGATGGCAAGCAACCTCTGCACGGCAACGATTCGCGGGCTGGCAGATTTTCCACAGGTGAACGTCCGCTCTGGCGCGGGCATCCACACCGCCGTGGTGGGCACGCTGGACGTCGGCGCCAGCGGACTCAAGGTGCTGGAAGTGCGCCCTGACGAGCTGCTGCGCGAATCGGACGGCAAAGTTTATCAATGGTTCCGGCTGGCGATGCCCAACGGCGAATCGGGCTGGGTGCGCGATGATCTGGTCGACATTGTGGGCGAGTGCAGCCCCTTCGGCTATGGACCAGTGGCGGAGCCAACCCACGCCTTCGCCCTGAGGCGCGTCGAGCAGATGCCGCCGACCGACGAGGATGACCGCATTCGCAAGGCGGCATTCAACATCACCGCCGGGTTTGAAGGGACGGGCTACGCGAGTTACAGTAACTACGATTCCGGTATCGTCGCTTACGGGCGCTTTCAGTTTACGCTGGCATCCGGCAGCTTATTCTCCGTCATCGACAAATACCTGATCGCCGTGCCCATCGGTCCGCTCGCGGACGAGCTGCGCGAGAATTATTACCA
>CALMDI010000600.1 GCA_937864975.1 uncultured Chloroflexota bacterium
TGCCGGAGACCTTTTTTGAAACGAATGAGTTGATGTGGGATCGCGACTATCTGCGGCTGATGTCGGCGGATCAGGAAGGAAGCTCATGACCGGGCTGATGGAGAATTTTCTGGAACAGGGCTTCGTCGTGGTCGAGAACGTCCTCGATCCGCAGGACGATTTACAGCCCATCGTCGACGATTACGCCGCACGGCTGGACGAGTACGCCCGCCAGCTTTACGACGCGGGAAAAATCGGGGCGCGTTACGACGACCTACCGTTCAACCAGCGCTTCATGCGCGTCATCGCGGAATCGCGCCAGCCGTGGAGCCAGTTCTTCGACATTTCGCTGCCCCAGTCCGGCATTACCGTGGACACGCCGCTGCATCTGAGCGAGGTGGTGTTTGACCTGCTGCGCGCGCCGCGCCTGCTCGATCTGGTCGAACAGCTTGTCGGACCCGAAATCCTCTCGAACCCGATCCAGCACGTTCGCATCAAGCCGCCGCAGGCGGTCGTCCCGCCGGAGCTTCGGCGCGGGCTTGCCGCTCAGACCGACTGGCATCAGGATCAGGGGGTTGCCCTGCCGGAAGCCGACGAAAGTGACGTGCTCACCGTGTGGCTTCCCGTGACGGACGCGACCGAGGAAAATGGCTGCCTGTGCGTCATCCCCGGGAGTCACCGCGGCGACCTGAGCACGCATTGTCCCGGCGGTATTGATGGCGGTTTGCACATTCCCGCGCCGCTGCTCGGCGGCACGCCGGTCGCGCTGCCCATGCGCCGGGGAAGCGTGCTGCTGATGCACCGGCGAACCCAACACGCTTCGCTCCCCAACGTCAGCGGCGACATTCGCTGGAGCTTCGACCTGCGCTACCAGCCCGTCGGACAACCGACCGGTCGCTCCGCCTTTCCCGCCTTTATCGCGCGCAGCCGCGCCAATCCCGGTCGGGAGCTGCACGATTTCCGCGCGTGGGCAGACGCATGGCAGGACGCCCGGCGCTGTCTTGCGTGCGGCGAAATGCCCCGATTTAACCGTTGGGACGGTAGCGCGCCCGTTTGCGCCTGACCATTTGAAAGCGAGGCGACCTGATGTTGACGGAAGCGGGGTGCCGGGAGCGCCAGCGGCGGCTGCGCGAGCAGCTTGACCGCGAGCAAATCGACGCCGTGGTACTCACCGATTACCGGGATGTCTACTACTTCACCGGTATCCTCCTGCCGGACAAATTCCCCGGCGGGCGCTTCCCGGTTTACATGCTGATCGAAACGCACGGCAATTGCTGGCTGGTGGGCGATACGTGCGTCGAGTCGGCGTGCGTGGGCGAGTGTTTCGCCTACGAGTGGAACAAGCTCGGCACCAACACGCCGGATCTCATGCACCAGTTGAATGGGGTGGTCGAAGCACGGCTGCGCGGGCGTCCTTCGGTTCGCCGCCTCGGATGGCAGGCAGAGTCGATGTCCCACCTGCTGCGAGCAACCACCGAACATGCCTTGCGCCCCGACGACTGGATTGCCGTCGATGGGCTGCTGGAACAAATGCAGCGCCGCAAAGACCCGGATGAGGTGGACGTTATTCGCCGCTGCGTGCAGGTAAGCCTTGCGGGGTATACGGCGGCGCGTGCCGCGATTGCGCCGGGCGCGACCGAGCTTGACGTGCTGGCGGCGGGGCAGCGCGGCGCGATGCGGGAAGCGGGACAGCGGGTTTACCACGATGGCGACTACCGGTGCGGCGTGTTCAACGGACCCGCGCGACCGCGCGCCATCGAAGCCGACGAAATCTACATCATCGACGCGCAAACGTATTACGAAGGCTACTGGTCGGATTTATCGCGGGCGTTCTCGGTCGGCGGGGAGCCGACCCGGCTTCAACAGTCCATTTTCGATCACATCGCCGCCGTTCAGCGCGACGTGCCCGGACTGCTGAAGCCGGGTGTGGACGGGAGGCAGGTCTGGCAGGCATTGGATCGAATGATCCGCGAGCACCCGGCGCTGGCGGAAACCGGACTCTGGCACCACGGCGGGCATGGCATCGGGCTGCATCTGCACGAAATGCCCGACATTAACCGCGACCGCGGCGGGCTGTTGGAAGTGGGCAACGTCGTGTCGGTCGAGCCGGGCGGCTACGCGGACGCCGCGCGGTATGGCGCGCGGATTGAGAATATGTATCTCATCACGGAAGACGAGGCAGAAAATCTCTCGGAATACCCCGTTCAACTGGTGTAGAACGCGCCGCATTCCGAGAGACCTTCGTGAAGCTACTGGTAATTCTCGCTGAGCTGCTTGATCGCGTCGAACGCGGCGTCCTGCACGAGAGTCGTCTCGTCCTTGAGCGCGGTCGCCAGCGGCTCCATCGCGCTGCGGTCGCCCAGCACCCCCAGCGCAACACACGCGGCGCGCCGCACCCACTCGGCATCGTCTTTCAACGCCTCGATCAGCGGTCGGACAGCGCGCGTGTCGCCCAGACGCCCAAGCGCCTCAATCGCGACTTCACGCACCGTGTCGGCATCGTCGGTCAGGAACAGCATCAGGGGCGCGACCGCGCTTGGATCGCCAATCGAGCCGAGCGCTTCGGCGGCGGCGACCTGAATGGTGGGTGTATCCTCCAGCAGGCGGTCGATCAACATCTCAACCGCGCGCGCATCGGCAGTGCGCCCCAGAAGCCGGATGACGAACGCCACCTGCTGCTCGTCCAGCATATCGCTTGCCAGCACGTCGGCAAGCTGATCGGCAAGCGCGACATCCCCGCGCTGAACCATGTCCAGCAAACCGTTGCGAAGCCGCATCCCGACGTTGAGCTTCAGCAGCTCCCACAGTCGGCTGTCCGGCTCGCTCAGCAGCAGGTCAATGATCGGTTTAGCGGCGCTGGCATCGCCCAGCTTGACCAGCCCGGACACCGCCGCGTACTGCACTTTCGCGTTCTCGTCAGACAGCGCGCCGATCAGCGGCGCCACCGCGCGCGGATCGTTCGACGCGCCAAGCGCCTGCGCCGCCTCAAAACGCATCATCGGATCGTCGTGACGCAGTTGGTCCATCATCTGCTCAATCATTGATTACACCTATGAATTTGGGAAGTTCCGGGTAGGATCGGAAAATTTGCGAAGTTGACACTAGTCTAACCGACAAACATGAGAATTGCTCAGGCAGGGTATAAGAAGCGTGTAAACGCAAGCCTCATGATGTGAAATCGCGTGTATCCAGAATGATGGTCACCGGACCTTCATTCAGAATTTCGACCAGCATCATCGCGCCAAACACGCCCATCTCGACGCGGCTCACTCCCTGTTCGCGCAGCCGCGCCGCGTAATCATCGACCAGCGGCGACGCGATTTCCGGCGGCGCGGCGTCGATGAAGCTGGGGCGGCGTCCCTTGCGCGCGTCGGCATAGAGCGTGAACTGCGACACGACCAGCACGCCCGCGCCCACGTCCAGTGCCGAGCGATTCATCTTGCCCGCGTCGTCCTCGAATACGCGGAGGTTCGCGGTCTTGTTCGCCAGCAGATTGGCATCGGCGCGCGTATCACCGTGGGTCACCCCCACCAGCGCCACAAAACCCTGCTCGACCGCGCCCGTCACGCGACCCTCGACCGTCACGCTGCCGCGGCGGACGCGCTGCAACACCACGCGCATGAATTATTCCTTTGGCTGATAGCCATCCGCAGAAATCAAGACAAAAGAGTTAACTCAGAGCAACAGAGTGGTTCATCCGGTAAATTCGTAAACCGGGCACGACACGTCGTGCCCCTACGACCGGACTGTCTTTTCGCCAACTGACTTGCCGGATGAACCACAGAGGGACAGAGGAACAGAGACAATGTTCTAAAAATCTCTGTTGCTCCGTTCCTCTGTTGCTCTGTGATAAGTTTTGCCCTGTCTTTAGCTGAAAGCTGATCGCTGACTGCTGATAGCTCGAGGCTACATCGTATCGAAGCGCTCAGGCGGCTCGGTGAAAATCCCCTCGGCGCGCTGCATTTCCGCCAGGTGCTCCTGCCAGTGAAACAGGAAAAACACCTGGACGGCGCGCTCGACGGTCAAATAGGCTTCGCTGGTGGGATCGTACACTTCACGGGTAAAACGATCCATCGGCAGATGACGGATGAAATCGGTGATGCGCTTCTCCTGCGCCATGATGCCGCGAATAGTGGTTTCGATCACGCGCTGCTGAAAGACGCGCTCGGCGGCGTCGTTCACGACTCGAACGAAATCCATCGGGAGAGGGGGGCGTATGCCGAGCAACGCCCATTGAAGTGTCCAGAAGGCAAGCCGATCCATCAGGTAGAGGTGTGCCAGCAGCCCGGCAAGCGAAACGCCATGATAGCGCGGCTCAAATCGGCGGGCTTCCGGCGTGCTCTCCGCGATCTGAAGCACCGCCTGGCGCACGCGCCGGATATCCGCGATGAGCGCGTGGCGTTCGGTGTCGCCGTCGAGGTAGCGGTAAACCCGATTTGAGCCGTTCATACGCCGTTTCCGTCCCGATAGTCTCTATACAGATGGTACGCGGTTCACCAACCGTCGTCAACCAATCGCGCGCCAGTTGAGCGTGAAGTCGCCGTGAAGTTCATTCAGTCCGTTGAACCTGCCGGAAGCTAGACTTTTGACGAACAGGAGGCATAGGCTAACATCACCGATCGACGTAAAACGGGCTTCTGAACGTCAATCAGGAGGCATCTATGGGCAGCGTTATTCTGGGCATGACCATGTCGCTGGACGGGTTTATCAATGACCCTGGCGGCAGCGTGGCTCGCCTTTACCCCGATTTTGACCAGTTACGAGAGACCGAACAGCTTCGAGAGGCAATCAGGAATACGGGGGCGGTCGTGATGGGCAGACACGCCTATGGGATGGGAGACCCGGACGAGTACGCGGATAATTACGAATTTCAGGCGCCGATCTTCGTGCTGACTCATGAACCGCCTCAACAGCACCCACGAGAGAACGACCGGTTGACGTTTACGTTCGTGACGGACGGCATCGAAAGCGCCGTCGCGCAGGCGAAAGCCGCCGCGGGCGACAGGGACGTCACGATTATCGGAGGCGCAAGCACGTTCCAGCAGTGCCTTCGCGCCGGTCTTGCCGACGAGCTTCAGATTGATATCATGCCCGTGCTGCTCGGCGGCGGACTGCGACTGTTCGAGCATCTCGGCACCGAGCCGATTGAGCTGGAGAAAATCGGGGGCGCGGAAAACCCCACGCCTGTCCGAACCGCCCTTCGCTTTCGCATCAAGCAACGTAACAAATGAAGTCGTTGACGATGCTCGTCAGCGGCACTCGCAGATGTGGACGCACGGGTGAATCATCTCTATAATAGATAATGTTCGTCTTAACATTGATTCCAAAAGGGCAAGCAGCATGTTTGGCAACGGCAAGAAAACGCATGAATTTCAGGATCGGGCGGAAGAGATCGCGAACGATGCCTCCCACAGCCTTCGTGACCTGGGGCGCAACGCGCGCGGAACCGCGGACGACGTAAAAAAGGACGCCGTTCGGCTGCTGAACAACGCCGCCGACATGATTCGCCGGGAAGCGCGGGAAGCGGGCGCGAGCCGGGACATTCGCGGCGGCGCGGACGATGTTGCCCGCGGACTGGAACGCGCCGCGCATTACCTCAGACGTCACTCCTACGAGGACATGGGCGAGGATATGACCACCACGGTCAAAAGCAATCCGTGGCGGACGATGGCGATTATCTTCGTGGCGGGCATTATCCTCGGCATGATGCTGCGCGGCGACTCGCGCGATGATCGCGACCGCTAGGTGGCGAACGCCGCCAGATCATGGGTACAATGCGGAACCGGGCAGACGCGCCCGGTTTTGCGTTTTGATAGGGCTTACGTATGGTCAAATTCATGGTGATGTTTCGTAACCCGACCGACCTCGACCGGTTTGAGAACGGCTATAACGACTTTCTCGCCCTGATCGAGCGCCTCCCGTCGATTGTGCGCCGTCAGGTCATCGGCGTCACCGGAAGCCCGCGGGGCGACGCGCCCTACTATCGCATCCTCGAAGTGTACTTCGACGACCACCCGGCGATGCGCGACGCGCTGGTTTCCCCGGCAGGTCAGGAAGCGGGCGCGGAACTCGGCAAATTCCCGCTCGGCTCGTTTGAAACCTTATTCGCGGACGTGTACGAAGAGGCTGGCGGCAGGACGGAGGGTTATGCAGGCGCTTAAAGACCGTATTCTTGCCGAGGGGCGTAATCTCGGCAGCGGTATCCTCAAAATTGACAGCCTTCTCAACCACCAGATTTATCCAGACCTGATGCTCGCCATGGGGCAGGAGATGGCGCGCCGTTTCGAGGGCAGGCGGATCGACCGCATCTTAACCGCCGAGATTTCCGGCATTGCCCCGGCGCTGACGACCGGGCTGGTGCTTGGCGTGCCGGTGGTTTACGCGCGCAAGCTGAAGCCGATTACGATGTCGGGTCCGGTGTTTCTGGAAACCGCGCCAAGTCATACGAAAGGCGGTGAGGTTAACCTGCTGGTCGCCGCCGAGTTTCTGCACGCGGACGAGCAGGTTCTCATCATCGACGATTTCCTCGCGTCCGGTAAAACGCTGCTGGCGCTGGCGCGCATGGTGCGGAGCGCGCAGGCGCATGTCGCGGGGGTGGGCGTGGTGGTCGAAAAGTCGTTCGAAGGCGGGCGCGACCTGCTGCGTAATACGGGTTACGGTGACTTGCAAATCGAAGCGCTGGCGACGATCATCAGCATGAACGACGGCAAGATCGAGTTCGCGGAATGAACGCTGAAAAGCGTAACGCAGAGACGCAGAGACACGGAGACACAGAGAAAATTTTCTTTGCGTCTTTGCGTCTCTGCGCCTCTGCGTTAAATCGCTTGTCTTTTGCCTGCCGGACAGGCAGTACCGCATGACCGACCCGCGGCATGGCGGCATTGCCATTCTCGACTACGGCTCGCAGTACACCCAGTTGATCGCGCGGCGTATCCGCGAGCAGGGGGTGTACGCCGACGTCTTTGCGTGGGATGCCGATCCCGACGTCATTAACCGTCACGCGCCGCGCGGCTATGTCCTGTCCGGCGGACCTGCCTCGGTCTACGAAGCGGACGCGCCGCAGCTTCCCCAGAGCATCGTGGCAGCCCACCAACCCATCCTCGGAATCTGCTACGGAATGCAGGCGCTGACGCACGCGCTCGGCGGCATCGTCGCGCCGTCGCAGGCGCGCGAGTACGGTCCCGCCCACATCACGCACGCGGCGGATAACCCGCTGCTGCACGACCTGCCGCCGTCGCTGGCGGTGTGGATGTCGCACGGCGACCGCATCGAGCAGCCGCCCGCTGGCTTCGTCGCGCTGGCGGCGTCGGAGAATTCGCCGTATGCCGCGATGGGCGACGTGAAACGTGGGCTGTACGGCGTCCAGTTTCACCCGGAAGTTGTCCACACGCCGCAGGGCGCGCAAATTCTTCGGAACTTCCTGTTCAACGTGTGCGGATGCCAGGCGACGTGGTCGCCCGCCGCGTTCATCGACGACGCGATTGCCGCCATTCGAGCGCGCGTCGGCGGCGAGCGCGTCCTGCTGGGGTTGAGCGGGGGCGTCGATTCGGCGGTCGCGGGCGCGCTGCTGCATCGCGCCATCGGGAATCAGCTTGTCGCCGTGTTCGTGAACACGGGCTTGCTGCGGAAAGGCGAGCCGGAGCAGGTCGTCAGCGTGTTCCGCGACGGGCAGGGAATGAACCTGATCGCCGTCGACGCGACGGAAGCCTTTCTGGACTCGCTGCGCGGAATCACCGACCCCGAGGCCAAGCGCAAGCGGATCGGCAGGCTGTTTATCGACACCTTTGCCGACGAGGCGCGCAGGCTGGAAGGCGTCGCGTTTCTGGCGCAGGGGACGATTTACCCCGACGTGATCGAGAGCGCCCACAGCAGCAAGCAGGCGAAAGTAATTAAGAGCCATCACAATGTCGGCGGCTTGCCAGACGACTTGCAGTTCACGCTGGTCGAGCCGCTGCGCGACCTGTTCAAGGACGAGGTGCGGAAGGTCGGGGCGGCGCTTGGCTTGCCCGACGCGATTGTCTGGCGGCAGCCCTTTCCCGGACCGGGGCTGGCGGTGCGCTGCCTGGGTGAAATCACCTGGGAGCGACTGGAAACCCTGCGCGATTCCGACGCGATCTTCCTCGAGGAACTGGACGCGGCGGGCTTGCTGCGGAACGGGACGGCGCAGTGTTTCGCCGTTCTGCTTCCGGTGCGCTCCGTTGGCGTCATGGGTGACAACCGCACCTACGAGGAAGTCATCGCTCTGCGCGCCGTGACGACCGACGATTTCATGACGGCGGATTGGGCGCGCCTGCCCTATGACCTGCTGGCGCGCGCGAGCAACCGGATT
>CALMDI010000601.1 GCA_937864975.1 uncultured Chloroflexota bacterium
GAAGCCGGATGCCAGCGCGCGCAGCGACGGTCATGAAGTCAACGACCGGGTAGCGGCGCACGTGGTGGAAAACGGGCAGCCGCTCGTCCTGACGCGCCAGCAGCTCGGCAACCAGGCGAACGCGCCCGTGTCCATCGCCAGCGTGCCGCTGGTGCTCGGCGGCAAGGTCATCGGCGTGATGGGCGTCCGCAACGTGAGCGACGGCTCGCACGTCTTCACAAAGCATCACGGCGCGCTGCTGAGCGCCCTGAGCGACTATGCCGCCATCGCTATCGAAAACTCGCGCAACTTCGACGCGCTTCAGCAGGCGAAGGAGCGCGAGAACGCGCAAATTCGCAACACGTTCAAGCGCTTTGTCCCGGCGCAGGTGGTGGACGAAGTCCTGCAAAATCCGCAGGGGCTTCAGTTGGGCGGCAAGCGGCGCGAGATCACCGTCCTGTTCGCGGACATTCGCGGCTATACGTCGTTCAGCGAAAATACGTCGCCGGAAAAAGTGGTCGAAATGCTCAACGACTATTTGAGCCTCGCCGCCAACGTCATCTTGTCATTCAGCGGCACGCTGGACAAGTATCTCGGCGACGGCATCATGGCGATCTTTAACGCGCCGGAAGAACAGCCAAACCATGCCCTGCTCGCTTCAGAGGCGGCGCTGATGCTGCAAGCGGCGGCGCGCGAGCTGGCAAACCAGCGCAACGAAGGGCTGTCCTTCAGCGTCGGCATCCACACCGGCGAAGCGATTGTCGGCTACATTGGCACCGACAGCGCTCTGAATTACACTGCCATCGGCGACGTGGTCAACCTCGCCAAGCGCTTGCAGGAGTACGCCGCGCCGGGTCAGGTATTGATCGAAGAAAGCGTGATGCGCCAGCTTGGCGGCGTCGCGCAGGCGCGCCCGCTCGGCGAGATCAAGTTCCGCGGACGGCAGAAGCAGGTGTTCGCGCACGAGCTTGAAGCCCTGAAGGTAATGAGCTAGGCAGACTAATGGGCGCGAAGAACGGAGTGGGATTATCCCTTCATTGCAGGTATATAGTGTCGAGATAATCCCCAAAGCTTATTCTCCCGCCGCGCTCAAGAGATCGAACTCCTTCGACGATCGCCTGTTGCTACCATTATTTTCAGGCGAACTCCGTCAAGTCACCGCAATTTCGAGCGACAGGATGGGCGGCAAGAAATCCGCCAGGATTTCCCAGTTGTCGCCGTCATCGCGGCTGTAGAAAAGCTGTCCGGTATCGGTTCCAGCGTAAAGACCCGCCGGTTCCAGGTTGTCAGCCACCATCGCTTCGCGCAGCACTACGACATGCGCCTTTGCGGGAAGTCCCGCCGTAATCCGCTGCCAGCTTTCCCCGCTGTCACGGCTGCGCCAGACCGCCGCCTGACCATCGACGCTCATGCGGAACTGGTCGCTCTCTTCCAACATCACGTAGACCGTCTCTGGATCATGCGGGTGGACGACCATAGGAAAGCCGAATCGGCTCGGAAGCTTGTCCTCACCGAGGTCGATCCAGTCGTCTCCGCGGTTGTCGCTGCGATACACGCCGCAGTGGTTTTGCTGGAAGAGCACGTCCGGTCGGTCGGGATGCAGGGCGAGCTTATGCACACATTGTCCAAACTCAGGATACGTTTTTGCGCCGAAATCGGCGAGGACGTTCTTGTTGCGTGGCTGCCAGCTTTGCCCGCCGTCATCGGTGCGGTACACCCCTGCCGCTGAAACCGCCACGTACATACGGTTATGATCGCGCGGATCGAGTACGATGCTGTGCAGGCACAAGCCGCCCGCGCCGGGATTCCATTGACCCCGCTGCGGATGATCGTAGAGGCTCTCGTTGAGCAGCCAGCTTTCACCGCGATCCGTGGATTTGAAGAGAGCCGCTGGCTGAACCCCCGCGTAGAGTACGCCCGGCTCATCGGCGCGTCCCGGCTCAATATTCCAGACCCTGAGCACCTCTTCCGGCGTGTCAGGTAGGGGTCGTCCAGAGTAAGCTTCTTCCGGTGTCCCGCCCGGTCGTCCCGACACCGACGGTCGCGTAAACCTGGGGGGCGCCGGGCTTTGCTTCCAGGTCTGCCCCAGATCATCGGAGTAATGAGTCGTCGCACCGAACACGAAATGGTCAACCGCCGCGTGAAGCCGCCCATCGCGCGGATCCATGACCATATGCATCAAATTCCAGCCCTTGAACAGAACGTCGCTCACCGACCACTGCTGACGGTCTGCGTCGCTGGTAAAAATGAAGCCACCCTTGCGGGTGCCGACCAAGACGTTTACGTTCGACCGAAGGCTCATTTGGGTCTCCTTAGCTAGACGTGTCAGGGAAGGGAGATCCTTATGGACAGCGTCACGTGCGGCGTTGGTCGCCTTGTCGGTAAGCGGCTGCGGACTCCCTCGTGAATTCAGCCGATGCCACTCATAATATAGCACAAATGTGCGTTTTGACGAGAAAATAAGAAGGTAAAGGGGGAATAAGGCAGGATACAGGAGAGTAGTAAATTTGGAGTTGTGAAACAGCAGTCCCCCCTCCCTCCCTCTCCGTCCCCGTAAACGGAGAGGGAGGGACAAATGCTAAAGTCTGAGAGCTGAGAGGCTAATTTTGTGGGGACGAAACGCCGCCCCGCCCTAAAGGACGCTTCGCAGACTTCAGGGAGGGGGAATGTGTGGATGTGGTTGTGAACTTGGGAAGTGAAACAAAAATTGCAGAGC
>CALMDI010000602.1 GCA_937864975.1 uncultured Chloroflexota bacterium
CCTCGCCGGCGTGGCTGCTGTTCGCGGCGCGCTTCACCCGCGGCGACGCCTGGGTGTCGCGCCGCACGCTTGGGCTGCTGGCGATCATCCCGGCCGTCACCCTGTCGCTGGTGTGGACGAACGAGGCGCACGGGCTGATCTGGCGCGAGCTGCGCCCCGCCACGGTGCAGGGCGTCTCGACGCTGGAAGCCGGGCTGCGGGTGTTCCCGCTGGCGATGGTACTGACGATCACGGCGGCGATGTCGGCGCGGATCACGAACTGGCTGGGCACCAAGCTGTCGGTCGCGCTCGGCATTTTCGTCGCCGGACTCGGCTTGCTGTATATGTCGCAGGTGTTTCACGTCGCAACCCCCTACTGGCAAATCCTGATCGGGCAGGTAATTTTCGCGGTCGGCATGGGCACGGCGATGAGTCCGGCGACCAACTCGGTCATGGGGTCTGTCCCGGTCACGAAGGCGGGGATCGGTTCTGCGATGAACGACACGACCCGGCAGCTGGGCGGCGCGCTCGGCGTTGCCGTGCTCGGCTCGGTCGCGACGCAGACCTATCTCGACGGCGTCGCCGGTCTGAGAAGCAGCCTGCCGATCCCGGAAGCGTTCCAGGCACAGGCGGATCAGGCATTTCAAGCGATTTCGAGCAGTATCCAGGCGGCGCATATTGTCGCGGCGGAGCTTGTCAGCAATCCGCTGGTTCCGTACGATGCCATTCTGACGATTACTGATACTGCCAACCGCGCGTTCGTGGCGGGCATGAACAACGCGATGATGATCGGGGCGGCGATTATGATAGCAACCGCGGCGATGACCCTGATCTTCCTGCCTGCACAGGTCAGGCGGTCGGAAGAACCTCATCCCGACGTGGAAGCCACACCCCGGATCGTCCGGCAGAGCGCCGGAGATTAGGGCGCTTCGCCTCGCCTCAACGAGTCCACTCATCTTCGGTTGATATAGAAACATAAAAAGAACAGCAGGCTGAAAACGACTCAGTCTGCTGTTCGGAAGTATGCCGCTGATTTGCCTCGTCCAGTCGCAATCAGGCGGCGACTTTCCAGACGCTCTTCCACTCAGCGCTTGATAGGGTTAGCGACTGCCTCCACGACCGCCGCCTTGCCCGCCGCCACCACTGCGGCTGCTTCCACCCTGTCCGCCGCCACCGCTTTTGCCGCCACGGTTTCCACCGCCCTGGTTGCCGCCACCGCGGTTTCCACCACCCTGGTTTCCACCGCCCTGATTGCCGCCTTCTTCACGGCGTTCGGCAGAGGCTTCGCCTCCCTTACGACCGATTTCCGCCATGTGCTCGCGGTCACGGCTGACGGCTTCGCCACCTTTGCGGGCGATTTCGCGCTGCTTTTCTTCGTCCATTGCCGCGAAGCCGCGCTCTCCGTCGTCTCCCTTACCTCGATTACTCGACATGGAAATCCTCCTCAATTCACAACGATTGTTATCACAGGCTCAGGGGTTGCCCCTCGCTCTGTTATAACTACTTTAATTAAAATCATGAGCTGGAAGTATGGGTCACTGTGACCAACTTCGGAGTATCCACAAGGTCTATTGATTGACCGGACTGGAAGCGCTTCCACCTGAGTATGGATGGACCAGGCGACGGGAAGCGTGGAATCAAAAACACACCCGATTCGCCCGAGTGTGCGCGTATATCTGGAGCGTGGGAAAGCTCGGAAGCGGGATCGCCGCCACGAGTACGGCGACCGGAATCAGTTCGTTCGTGTCGTGGTAATCAGTCGCTGCTGAACGGCGAGGGCAACCGCTTCGGTTCGGCTGGCGGCGTTCAGCTTTTCCAGCACATTGCTGACATGCTTTTTGACGGTCGAGCGGCTGATGAAAAGCTGTGCGGCTATTTCGGCGTTGTTCAGTCCCTGAATCATCAGCTCTAGTACCTGCTGCTCGCGTTCCGTCAGCGAGTAGGTCGATGCAGTGGGGCGCTGCGCCGAATTGACCAACGCCTGGGCAGCTTCGCGTGACAGTGTTGCCTTACCTCGGTGGGCGTCCCGTATCGCCGTCGCAAGCTCGTCGATCGACACGTTTTTGAGCAGATAGCTGATCGCGCCTGCCTGAATGGCGTCCCGCACAAGCACTTCGTCGTTATAACTGGTGAGCGCGATGATCTGGATGTTGGGATGCCGACCGCGAATGAATTTGATTGCCGCCAGACCATCCATATCCGGCATAATCAAATCGGTCAGGATAACGTCAGGCTTCGTGGAGTCAACGCTCGCAATCGCCTCGGCGCCGTTGGCTGCCTCTCCCACCAGTTCAAGGTCGCTGCACGTCTTGATGAAAAGGGCTAAGCCGCTGCGTAGCATGTCGTGATCGTCAACGATCATTACGCGAATGGGGTTGGGAGCTGTCATGATGGATTTCTCCTGCAAAGCGATCCGTGATGCTTGCATTCGCATTAGGCTGCCATCGTGCGTACACCAGGTTCGTACACGCATTTTAACACACTTTGTTATTTAGTGGGACACCTAATAGTGAGGGGTCGGTGAAAATGGATTGAAGGCAAGTGCCAACCAATGCACGCGAGGCGGTCGCCATTCGACACGCCGCCACATGGATTCTCGGGCGGCGCGTCGAATGGCTCAACGGAGTAGTTTCGCTTTGAACAGGTGGGTAAAGATTAGCGTGTTCCTGTCAGCACAAGAACGGACATTGGTTTGACGAGCACACTCGCGACATCCGCAGGCGTCGGGACGAGAACGGCTTCGCCACGACCATGATTCCCATTTACGTCGTCGGTCTGCCAGCGCGCATCTTCCGAATCCAGCACAAGCTCCCACGCGCCGAGGGGCAGGGGTACGGACACAGGCTGATCCGAGAAGTTGAACACGCACAGGCAGTCGCTGTCCGCGTACCAGCGGCGCGCGATGAGCGTTTGCGACTGTGGTTCCTCAATCACGTCCATCGTGTCTTTGCTCAGATGCCTGAGGGCGGGAACGCTGCGGCGCAGGCTCAGCAGGTGTTTGTAGTAGTCGCGTAGCACGCGGTGCCTGCCCCGATGCTGAAGCTCGCGGTTCAGTTTCGACTGCAAGAACGTCGATTCTGCCTGCGGATCGGGCGGCTCCCCGCCGTCCATGAGACCCTCAAATTCCTTGCGCCTTCCGTCCTGAATCGACTTCACCAGTTCGTCGTCGGAAAAGCTGACGAAATAAAGAAACGGCGCTGTTTCGCCGTATTCTTCACCCATAAAAAGCAGCGGGATATAGGGTGACAGAATGGTGGTCGCCGCCATCAACTTGACCGCCGTGAAGGGCAGCAGATGCCCCGGACGCTCGCCGCGCATCCGGTTGCCAACGTGATCGTGGTTCTGGCTGAAGACGACGAATCGGTTCGACGGCAGGTGGCGCGACGACGTACCGAAGGTGCGCCGCAGGTGACCGGAGTATTGTCCGCTGAACACGAAGCCTTCCCGAAACGCCTTGACGACCTGCGAAAACCCGCCGTAGTCTTCGTAATAGCTCGTGCGTTCCTGCGTCAGCAGCGTTCGCAGCGCGTGGTGAAAGTCGTCGTTCCACTGCGCGTCAAACCCGCAGCCGCCTTCCTGCTGAGGTCGGACGATGCGCGCGTCGTTTTTCGCGTTTTCGGCAATCAGGTAAATTTTGCGATGCACCTGGGAACGAAGAAGATCGACCTCGCCGACAAGCTCTTCCAGAAAGGGACGCGCCGACGAATCCATGATGGCGTGCGTGGCATCCAGACGCAGGGCATCGACGTGATAGTCCAGCAGCCAGTAACGCGCGTTCTCGATAAAGTGCCAGCGCACGTGATCGCAGTAGGGACCGTCGAAATTGAGACACGCCCCCCACTTGGACGTATAGGCTTCCGTACAGTAATCCGCGTACTTTGTGTTGAAGTTGCCTTCGGGACCAAAATGGTTGTAGACCACATCCAGCACGACCGCCATCCCGCGCTGATGGCAGGCATTGATGAGGCGCTTCAACCCCTGCGGACCGCCGTAGGAATTTTGAGGCGCGAAGGTGTACACGCCGTCGTAGCCCCAGTTCCGCTCCCCGGAAAACTGGGCAACGGGCATCAGCTCAATCGCCGTGATGCCGAGCGCCTGAAGCTCGTCCAGCCGGGGGATGATGGCTTCAAACGTGCCTTCCGGGGTGAAGGCTCCCACGTGCAGCTCGTAAAATACGTACTCCTCAAGCGGTAACCCCGCCCAGTGACTGTCCGTCCAAGCGAAGTCGTCGGCAACAACTTCGGACGGTCCGGTCACACCTTCAGGCTGGTACCTGGAGGCGGGGTCGGGATAGTCCTGCCCGTCGATGCGATAGAAGTAGCGCGTGCCGGGGGCTATGCCCTCGACCAGCGCCTCGAAATAGCCGTCCGGCTGCAAGGACATGGGAACG
>CALMDI010000603.1 GCA_937864975.1 uncultured Chloroflexota bacterium
TCATCATGGCAATCGTGTTCTGGTTCACCACCAAGGAAGACCCGGTCGAATTGGCGCGCCGCGCCAAAGGCGAGCGTCCGCGCAGCGCATGGCTTGAGCTCGACGCGCTGAAGAACGTCCAGGTCTGGCGCTTTTCGCTCTATTACTTCTTCGCGTTCGGCGCGTTCGTGGCGCTGGACGACGGCTTGGAAGGGCTGCTGCACCTGAGCGAAATGGGCGATGGCTCGCTCAAAGAACCGCACAGCTACGTCAAGAAGGGCGACCGCCTGAGCCTGCGAATCAGCCACCTGGAGCCGGAAAAGCGCCGCGTGGGCTTCACACAGCGCTGGGGCACGGAAGCCGGTGAGGCGACCGCACAGGACGAATCCACGGCGCAGGCAGAAACGGCGGAAGCCGGGGATACTGACGAGCAGCCTGAGCAGCCCGTCGATCAGGTGGGCGAGGCGGGCGAAGCGCCTGCTGAAACCGATGGCGGCGAAGCGGACGAGAGCGCCAGCGAAGAGCAGATTTAGGGAAGTATCCGACTGGAAGCAGCGGGGAGCGGTCTTATGAGACCGCTCTTTTTGTTGCTGGCTTGTAGGGGCGCAGGGCGGTGATGCCTCAAATCGGTCTGTAGCAGCCGACTCCCCGTCATGTTACAATTTCACCTATTCCCCGACGAGTATTACAGGATTGAACATGCCCCAACACTCCGATGATTTTTTGTTCCGCGGCGACCTTGCCGAGCTGGACCCCGACGTTGCCGAGTTAATCCGCCACGAGACCGCGCGGCAGGCGCGCTACCTCATTATGATCCCCTCCGAGAGCACGGTTCCCGCCGCCGTCCGCGAGGCGCTTGGCTCGGCGTTTCACAACCTGTATGCCGAAGGCTATCCGCTGGACGAAACGCGGACGATGACGCAGGCGGAAATTCTCGATTACAACGCGCGCCTGCCGGAATACCGCCGCCTTGCCGACAAACGTTATTACAAAGGCACCGAATACGCCGATATTGTCGAAGCGCTGGCGCGGCGGCGCGCGGCGGAATTGTATGCTACGCCCGAATACGACGCCGATCATTTGTTTGTGAATGTGCAGCCGCTGTCGGGCGCGCCCGCCAACAGCGCCATTTTCACCGCGCTGATTAACCTCGGCGACACTATCATGGGCATGGACTTGCTTCAGGGCGGGCACTTGACGCATGGCAGCCCGGTCGCCCGCAGCGGCAAGTTCTACAAGGCGGTTGGCTACGGCGTCGATCCAAAAATGGAGAAACTTGATTACGAGGCGATCCGCGCGCTGGCGCTGGAGCATCGCCCGAAACTGATCATCGCGGGCTATACCAGCTACCCGTGGGCGCCCGACTGGCGCAAGTTCCGCGCGATTGCCGACGAGATCGGCGCGTACCTGATGGCGGACGTATCGCACGTGGCAGGCTTGATTATCGCGGGCGAGTATCCAAACCCGGTCGGCATTGCCGACGTGATCAGCCTGACGACGCATAAAACGCTGGGCGGTCCGCGCGGCGCGATCATCATCACGCACCGGCAGGACGTGGCGAATAAAGTCGACCGCGCCGTGTTCCCCGGCGAGCAGGGCGGTCCGCACGTCAACAGCATGGCGGCGCTGGCGGTCGCGCTGCGGCTGGCGTACGCCGAGCAGTTCCACGCGCTTCAGCGGCAGACGGTCAAAAACGCGGCGCGTCTCGCGGACAGGCTGCAAGCCCGCGGGCTGCGCGTCGCCTATGGCGGCACGAACACGCATCTGTTACTGGTCGATTGCAAATCGGTCATGGGCGCGGACGGCACGCCCCTGAGCGGTGACATCGCGGCGCGCGTCCTCGATCTCGCGGGGATTGTCGCGAACCGAAATACCATTCCCGGCGACCCGAGCGCCCTGCGCGCGTCCGGCGTTCGCCTCGGCACGCCGTGGATTACCCAGCGCGGCTTCCGCGAGGCACAGATTGACCGTCTGGGCGACCTGATCGCGGACATTCTGCAAGCGTGCGTGCCGTTCAGTTATACGGGCAAGAAGCGCCCGGAGCCGCGCGCCAAAATCGACTTTGAAGTCTTGCAGCGGTCGAAGGCAGCGGTGCGCGATCTGGCGGCGAGTGTCGGCATCGATACCGACGTGACGGCGGACGACTACCCGCATTTTTATTACCTGTCCGACGAGAGCGATGAGATTCAGTGGAAGACGCTGGCGCTCCGCGGCGACGTAACGGCGGCGTTCCTCAATACCGCGCTGACGAGCGACGTGCTCGCGCTGGATGTGGGCGAGCACCAGCCGACGTGGCTTCTTAAGCCGGATGGCTCGCCGATTTCGCACGGGATCGTAGAGCGCGCGGCGAACGGTTTCCGTCTGCATGTCGCGCGGCGCGGCGCGTATGCGGCGGCGTGGCTGCGCTCGCTCTCCGACGGCTTCGTGTTGATCGACCCGACTGACCCGTATGCCAAAGCGCCCGGTCCGGTGGACGTGCAGATCGAGGGCGCGACCGACATTGCGCGGCTCGGCGTCGATCCAAAGCGCGAGCCGGGCGATGAGGGTTACGCGCGCAAGGCGTATTTCATCGGGATTAACGGGGCGCACTATGCGGGTCCAACGTGGAAGCCGCTGCCTAAATTTGAGTGGCAGGAGACAACAGGCGCCGCGCTTAAAACGACCGTCCTCCACGCGCTCCACCGCGAGCTGGGCGCGAAGATGACCGAGTTCGCGGGCTACGACATGCCCGTCTGGTACACCTCCGTCCACGAGGAGCATCAGGCGGTACGCGGCGGCGCGGGCGTCTTCGACGTGACGCATATGGGCGTGTTCGACGCACAGGGTGCGGGCGCGGCTCCCTTCCTCAACACCGTGACGACCAACGACGTCCACGGGCTGGCGGTGGGCGACTCCCATTACACGTATCTGCTCGACGTCGACGGCTTGCCGCTGGACGACCTGATGATTTACCGGCTGGCGGACGAGCATTTCCTGATCGTCGTCAACGCCTCGAACAACGATAAGAACTGGGCGTGGCTCAACGCCGTCAAAAATGGTCAGGCGCAGATCAGCCGCGAGCAGCCGTGGCGCGTGGTGGAAGGCGGCGACCGCTTCACACTCCGCGACCTGCGCGCTGAAACGTCGGGGCGCGACCGGCGGCTGGACGTGGCGCTGCAAGGACCGCAGAGCAAAAATATTCTGCTCGGTCTCGGCGGCAGCGACGCGGACCGGGCAAAGGTCGGCGCGCTGAATTGGGCGGGCGTGACGCGCGCCAATCTCGGCGGCTATGACCTGATCGTGTCGCGCACGGGCTATACGGGCGAGCGCGTCGCCTATGAAATTTTCGTCCACCCCGACGACGCGGTGGGCTTCATCAGGGCGCTGATCGCGGCGGGCGCGACCCCGGCTGGACTGGCGGCGCGGGACAGCCTGCGGACGGAGGCAGGCTTACCGCTGTACGGGCACGAGCTTGCCGGACCTCTCGGCTTGAACGCTGCGGACGCGGGCTTTGGCTCGTATGTGAAGCTGTCGAAGCCGTTCTTCGTCGGCAAAGCGCCGTTCATTCAGCACGAGAATGACCGCGACTCCGAAGTGGTGCGCTTCCGCATGGAAAACCGCCGCGCCCGCCCGGCGCATCAGGGCGACCCGATCCTGAACGAGCAGGGCGAGCAAATCGGCGTCGTCACGTCGTGCAGTATCGACAGCGAAAAGTTCCAGCTTGGGCAGGCGTATATCAGGCACGATGGAATTCGTGACGGTGAACGCATCGGCGTCGTCTCCGGCTCGGCGCGCGGGGCGACCAACGCCGAACCCGCGACGATCATCAGCCGCTTTCCGAGCAAGAAGAAAAGTACATCATGAGCGCGCCAGTCCACGCAGGGCGGCAGTTTATGCATGTGCGCGGCGCTGTCGAAAGCGCGCTATGAGCGATCCACGCACGCGGGTTTCCCCGGATGAGATGGCGGCGCTCGACGTCGAAAACGGCATCGAATACCTGCTGCATCTCGGCTCGTCGCCGCTGGCGCAGCGGGCGCATTCGGACGAACTGGCGTGGGTGATTACCGGAATCGACGACAACTCGTACAACGGCGTTGCCTGGTTCCGCGTCGCGAACAACAGGGCGGACGCGATGATCGAGGCGATCATCCAGCGATTTCGCCGCCTATCCATGCCCTCGCTCTGGTTTGTCGACAGCGTCAGCCAGCCCGCCGATCTCGAAGCCCGGCTTCAAGCGCACGGGTGCCTTCGCCTTGACGACGGGGTGGGCATGGTGGCAGACCTCACCATGCTCAACGAGGAGACGCGCTCGATTCCCGATCTGGAAATCCGCCGGGTGCAGGACGGCTCCGATCTGGCGCGGTGGTGCGATATTTACGCGAGCGATGACTCGCAGGGGCGCGAGTCGTTATACGGCAGTCTGGGGTTCGGCGTGGATCAGCCGCTGCACCATTATCTGGCGCTGCTCGACGGTGTTCCGGTTGGAACGTCTTCTGTGTTTCTGGGCAAACGGTCGGCGGGCATTTATCACGTCGAAGTCAAGCCGGAGGCGCGTCGGCGCGGCATCGGCACAGCGCTGACGCTGGCGCCGCTGTTAGAAGCGCGTCGGCGCGGCTACCGTCTTGGAAACGTCGGTCCATCGCTGGAAAGCCAGCACATGTACCAACGCCTGGGATTTGTCCTGTATCCCAACGTGCATACGATGTACGCGATCAGCGGCTTCTAACGCCGGTCTCAATACGACCCGATGACGCGCTCGATCAGCGTGTCCCAGGGGCGCACAGGCACGACCGGCACGCCGTAGGCGTCCGCTTCCTGCGCCAGCCACTGTCCGTACAGCCAGCTTGCGCGGACAATCCGCTCCTGATCCACGGCTTTGAGCGCCGAAAAACCAATAGAAAATTCGCGCATCTGTTCAAGCAGCGCCTTTTCGTCCGGCTCGGTCAGGAACACGGCGCGGATTTCGTCGTGCGTGGTCAGGTCGGCGAAGTATTTAAGCTGGCTGTGCTGCCGCTCCGCTGCCATGCGCGGCAGAAGCGTGTCGCCTTCGATAATCAGCTTACCCGCTCCGGCAACGGCGACGTGATGCGCGCAAATCATTTCCAGCGCGGGGCTGAGGGCGTTGGCGATCCGAATCAAGCCGTCGCGAATGTCCTCCGGCGTAAGCTGCTCCGAGGGTCTAGCGCTGAGGACGTGCATCTCCGGGTGGCTTGTGGGCGTCGTCATCTGCTGAAGCGCGAGGCGTACGTCGTCCGCCATCATGAGCGAGACGCCGAAGCGCTGCGCCAGCATCTTCGCGGCGCGGCTTTTGCCCACGCCCGCGCTCCCGCCGATGAGCAAGACCTGCCAGTCTGGTTGCGCGCCTACGTCCGTCATTACTTACTGCCCGCAGGTTCTGGGATAGGGTCGCCATGCTCTAACGACACTTCAATCCACCCGGTCATTGCCTCTTGAATACGTGGCAGGACATCGTCCCATTGATCCGCCTGCGTCAGGCAGCCCGGCAGTTCGCTGACTCCGATCACCCACCCACCATCCTCTAAATCAGGCGTGATTTCGAGTGTGTAGGGAAGCGGCAGGTAATCGTTGACGTCTTTGACCCGTTCCATCATCACC
>CALMDI010000604.1 GCA_937864975.1 uncultured Chloroflexota bacterium
GCAAAAGCGGATTGCTAATCGCTAAAAGCTACGCGCTGACTATAGACCGCTTCGGCATGGGCGTCAATCGCGCTGGCGGCGCGGAAACGCGGTACAATGATGGACGATTTCGGTTCGGGATGCCTTCAGAGAGGTCAGGGTTCGCGCGCTTTATGAAAGAAACGCAAGCGATTATCGAGCGCGTGCGCCGCGTGAACGATAGCCACCAGCACCTTCACCTTGCCGTCGATCCTTCGTTGAGCGCGCTCATGCCCGGTCAATCGGTGCTGGCGCGCGTCGCCGATCGCTGGGAACCTTACCTGCGCGAGCACTGGTGGCCCGTCGGCATCGGCAACAATCAGCTTGTGGTCGAGCGCCCGCTCACCAGCCGCTATGAGCCGGGGCAGGTCGTCGATCTGCTGGGGATCGTCGGGCAGCCGTTTCGTTTCCGCCGCACGCTTCGCAATGTGCTTCTGATCGCCTATGACAGCGACCCCACGCCGCTCATCATGCCGATTGCCCCACTGCTGGCGAGCCGCGTGAGCGTAACGCTGCTGCTGTTGGGCAGCGCGGCGCAGTATGGCACCGGGCATTTGCCACCGGAAGTGGAAGTGCTTCACGGCGACAGCGATCTCAACTGGTCGAATCGTGTCACCACCATCGGCTGGGCGGATCAGGTGCTGGTCGTGGTCACGCCCGGCGACGAGTTGAACTGCTTTCAACGAGTCTGGCAAACCTTCAGCAACCTGCGCTCGGAGATTCCTTCCGGCTATCTTTTCGGCGTCTTTCGCCCGCTGCTGCCGTGTGGAGTTGGCGCGTGTTCCGCGTGCATGGTTCGCCTGCGGGGATCGATGGCATTGATCTGCGCCGAGGGTCCATCGGTCGATCTGGCAGAGGTTCCGCTCACATGATTGAATTGACGCGCCGCGGCAAAAACGCGCTGACGATTGAGACGCCGGTGATGACCGCGGCGGGGACGCTTGGCTATGGCGATCTTTACCGGGACATGATCGATATTGAAAAGCTCGGCGCGCTGGTGACAAATCCCGTGACGCACCAGCCGTGGAGTCCCGCGACCGGCACGCGCGTGGTGCCGCTGCACGCGGGCGTCCTGATGCACACCGGGCTTCCCAATCCCGGTTTGAGCAAAATTGTGTCAAAATATCGCGGCTTGTGGCGCACGCTGCCGCTGCCCGTTATCGTTCACGTCGTCGGCACCAGCATCAGCGACATTCAATACTGCATGGCGATGCTCGACGGCGAAGACTCGGTCGCGGCGGTCGAGCTTGGGCTGAATGACGATATCAGCCCTGCCGACGCCGAGTCGTTTACACTCTCGGCGGTCGAGGCGACGGAAAAGCCCGTGATCGTGCGGCTTCCGTTCACCAATGTCGAAGTGCTGGCGCAGGTCGTCGCGGATGCTGAAGCGGGCGCGCTGGTCATTTCGTCACCGCCGCGCGGCACCGCGCGCGACGCCAACGGGCGCTTGATGTCCGGGCGCGTTTACGGACCGGTCGTGAAGCCGCTGGTCTTGCGCGTGGTCGGGCAGTTGGCGCGGCGTCTGGACGTGCCGATTATCGGCGCGGGCGGTATTCACAGCCCGGAGGACGCGCGCGATTATATGGAAGCCGGGGCGCGTGCCGTGCAGGTGGATTCGGTGACGTGGGTCATGCCGCAAATGCTGGAAATGATCGCGCGCGACCTGGGCGGGCTGATCTTGACGCAGCCCGCGGGCGCGCTGCTGGACGAGTGGCATCCCGGCATTGGCGAGACCGAACGCAGTCAGAAAAAGAAAAAACGTGCCGCTAAACACGGCGAGTCGATGGAGCAAGAGGAGAACGAATGATGAAGCGGATTTTTGCAGCGGTCGTGCTGGCGGCGCTGCTGGCGACGACGATTCCCATGATGGCGCAAGACGCCCTGACCTGCGATCCACAGGTCAACTACGTGGCGGCGGGCGATGCCAATCTCCAACTGGAATTGTATGAAGAAGCCTATCGAAGCTATTCGTGCGCGCTTCAGCTCGATCAGGATACGACGCTGACCTACTACCGCCGCGCGCGGGCAGCCGCCGTTTTGAACGAGCTTGACCAGGCGATTGCCGACCTGACTCTCGCGGTCGAGCGGGAGCCGACGTTCGCGCGCGCCTATTACGCGCGCGCCCTGGTCTACCGTCGCATGGGCGATGCCCAACGCTCGATTGCCGACTTTACGACCGCCATCGGGCTTGAGCCGGAATACACGCGCGCCTATCACGGTCGCGGGCTGGTGCAGGGTCGCCTCGGCAACTGGGAAGCGTCGCTGGAAGACCTCAACCGCGCGATTGAACTCGATCCTGAGTATGCCGTCGCCTACAACAATCGCGGTTTTGTCTATAACATGCTGGGCGAAACCGACCTGGCGATTGAGAATTACACGCAGGCGCTCGCCCTCGACCCGAACCTCGTGGTCACGCTGACCAACCGCGGCAATGTCTACGTCGCGCTGAACAACTTCGAGGCGGCGATTGCCGATTATAACCTCGCTATCGAGATCGATCCCGAAGCGGATACGACCTATCGGGCGCTCGGCGATCTTTACTATACGCTCGGTCGGAATGACGAGGCGCTGCTGAATTATCGCACCTACGTCGATCTCGTGGGCGAAGAAGCCGCGCGCCCCGACGTGCTGACTCGTCTGGCAGACCTTGAAGCTGCTGCCAGCGACGGATAACGTGCCAGGTTACCGGAGATACAGGACAATTTAGAACTGAAACGACGCACAGAGCAACAGAGGGACAGAGAAACAGAGAGCTTTCGAACCTGTTTCGTCTCTGCGTTATTGTGGTTTACCGGTCATTCTGGTATTTGATGAGTCGTTAAAGCCGTATTGAGCCGACACCTATGTTCCCGACCGAATCAGGCGTCCCCCTCAGCCTCGCCAAACTCACGTGGAAAGACCCACAGCACGGGGACACGCACGAGTACGTGTTGGTCGAAGGCGCCACGGCAACACTTGGGCGTCTGGACGACAACGACATCTGTATCCGAGAGGAACACATCTCGCGACAGCACGCCGTCATCAACTATCGCGATGGGGTGTTTACGATTACCGATCTCGGCTCCGCGAACGGCACGTTTGTCAACGAGCGGCGGATAACCGAGCCATTCCCGCTGGCGTCGGGTGACAAAATTCGACTCTACGCTCCCACCATCCATTTCTCCGCCACCGTCACCGACGACGAACGGCGCGATGCCGAACAGCAGGGCTTGTTCAGCACCGCCGCGCAGCGCGGCGGCAAGGCTCGGCTCATCATCACCACGGGCGCGCAGGAGAGCGAGAGTAT
>CALMDI010000605.1 GCA_937864975.1 uncultured Chloroflexota bacterium
TGCCAGCGCGAGAAGCTGCCGCTGCCCCTGCGACAGATTCGCGCCGCCCGGCAGCAGCATGTAATCGTAATCGTCCGGCAGGCGCTCGATAAACTTCGCAGCGGCGGCGGTTTGTGCCGCTTCGATCATCTGCTCGCGCGTCACGCTTTTGTCGAACAGGCGCAGGTTATCGGCAATCGTCCCGTTGAAGCAGTACGGATTCTGCGGCACGACCGAGACGCGCTGCCGGAGTTCTTCCAGCGACAGGTCGCGCACGTCCACGCCGTCGATGAGCACGCGCCCCTGCTGCACGTCATAGAAGCGCGCCAGCAAGCCCGCCAGCGAGGTTTTGCCCGCGCCGGTCGCGCCGACAATGGCAACCCGCTGCCCCGGCTCGATGTGAATGGTCACGTCGCGCAACACCGGGTGCCCTTCTTCATACCCGAAGGTGACGCGGTCGAACGTCACGGCATGGCGGAAATCGGCGACGGTCTTCGGCTCAGGCGGCTCGACAATTTCGGGTTGCACGTGAAGCATCCGCGCGATGCGCTCGCCCGCGGAAAGCGCTGTTTGAATTTGCGCCACCTGCTCCGAAAGCTGAAGGATAGGCTCGAAGCTGCGCCGCGTATATTCGACGAAGGAGATCAACATACCGATGGTCGCCCAGCCCGCCAGCACGCCCTGCCCCCCGCCGTACAGGACAATCGCCAGCCCCGCCGACGTCAGCAGTTGCAGAATCGATGCGTACAGCGTGTAGTAATCTCGAATACGCATGTGGACATCGCGATAGTGCCGGTTGATCGCTTCAAAGTCCTGGCGGCTCATCTGCTGCCTCAGGAAAAGCTGGACGACCAGCATCCCGCCGAACTGCTCGTTGATGAACGCCAGGTATTCCGCCACGACCCGGTGGAAGCGGTTCGACGCAATCCGAATCTTGCCGCGAAAGTAAACGGTCGAGAGAATCATGATCGGCATCACCGTCAAGCCAAGCAGCGCCAGCCGCCAGTTAATCAGGAACATGACGACGACGATTCCGATCAGCGTGATCATATTGCTGGCGACCATGACGATGCTCGTCGAGAGCAGTTCCGTCAGCGCGTCGATGTCGTTCGAGAGGCGCGCGACAATCTGCCCGACCGGCGTCTTGTTGAAGAAGCGCATATCCTGCTGAACGATGTGCTCGAACAGGGTCTGACGCAGGTTGACCAGCGTGTTCTGCCCGACGGTTTGCAGCAGGTAGGTATGCGCGAAGCGCAGCCCGAACAGGACGAGAATCGACAGAAAATAGGCGGCGCCGTAGGGAATTAAACCTTCGATATTGCCGTCGCGAATCGGTCCATCGACCGCGCGCTGAACGAGATACGGCAGCAGCAGCGAAAAACCCGTCACGCCGACCAATAACACGAAGACGACGAGAATCTGCTTCCAGTACGGTTTGAGAAACTGCCCCAACATGCCGATCAGGAAGCGGTCGGTGACGACCCCTTCCCATACGTCTTCGGTGCCGGGTCGGTGGTCGATGTCTGCCTCGACTGCCTGTTTCTGCTGTCGCCTAGTCATCCGTTTCCTCGCCGCTCAGCTCGCGCTCGACCATACGCGCGTACAACTCGTTCGCCTCGATGAGGGCTTCGTGCGTCCCCTGTTCCACGATCCGCCCATCGTCCATCACCACGATAAAGTCGGCATCCTTGACGGTCGCAATGCGGTGAGCAATGATGAGGCTGGTGCGCGTGTGCAGCACCTGCCGCAAATCGGACAGAATTTCGGCAGCCGTGTGCGTATCTACGCTCGAAAGCGCGTCGTCCAGAACCAGAATTGCCGGGTCGCGAACGACCGCGCGCGCGATGGCAACGCGCTGTTTCTGCCCGCCGGAAAGCATGACGCCTTTCTCGCCCACCAGCGTATCCAGCCCGCGCGGAAGCTGCGGCAGATCGTTGGAGACGCGCGCAATGTGGAGCGCGCGGTTGAGCGCTTCTTCGGTCACATTGGTGCTGCCCATGCGTACGTTCTGGTGCAGCGGTTGGCTGAACAGGAAGGTCGACTGCGGTACGTAGGCAATCGCCTGTCGCAGGTCTTCCAGATCAATCTCGCGCACGTCGATCCCGTCGATGAGAACGCGCCCGCTGTCGGGGTCGAGCACGCGCGCCAGCAGGTTCACCAGCATCGTCTTGCCCGAACCCGTCGGACCGACGAACGCGACCACCGAACCGGACGGAATTTTCAGCGAGACGTCCTGCAAAACCCAGGCGTCGTCCATCTGCACGCTGACGTTCTGGAACTCGATGTCGCCGCGCGGGTTGAGCAGGTGGCGCGCGTGCGGCTCGGTACGAATTTCCGGCGCTTGCAGCAGCGGGGTGAGACGAGCGAGCGCGCCGCGCGTTTGCTGCCAGCGCTGGTAAATCGTGCCGATTTGCAGCAGCACGGTGCTAATCATCGCAAGGTAAATCAGGAACTGGGTGAAGTTGCCGAGCGTAAGCTCGCCGCGCAGGGTCAGTATCCCACCGAACAGCACGACGATACCCGTCGTGAGTTCCGCGATCATGTTCGGCAGCATCCCCACCGGCTCATTGCGCCGCTTGAAGAACAGCCAGCGCCGTTTATATTCGCGGTTTTCCTCCGCGAACTTGTCCGCGACGCCTGCCTCGCGCCCGAACGTCTTGATCGTCTGGATGCCGCTGACCGAGTCCTGCACCAGCGCCGAGAGCGTGCCCGCCTGCTCCTGCACCTGCTCGAACACCGGCGCGAGAATCAAGCCTGCCCGCATTTGCAGGCTGGTGGAAATCGTCAGGATGACAAACACGGTCAGCGTCAGAGGTAGATTGATCGTGGAAAGCAAAATAAACGTCACGATCAGCATCGTGAACGCGCTGCCCGCGCGCACGAACGCCAGCGTCAGCAAGCGCCAGATCATGTCGACGTCGGTATACATGCGGGAGATCAGGTCCCCGGTCGCGAAGCGCTGGAAAAATCCCTGATCGAGGGTTAGCAGGTTATCGAACAGCGCGCCTCGAATGTCGTAGTTGACGGCATAGGCAACCAGACCGCTAAAGATGCGCTGCCCGTAAAACGCGGCGACCGTCACCAGCGCCAGCAGCAGGATCAAACCCACATCCTGCGCGATCACGTCCGGGCGCGCGCCCTGCCGCACATGGTCGATCACCACGCCGACGAGGTACGGCTCGAACGATGCCGATAGACCGCCCACGACGCCGCTCAACAGCGAGGCAAGCGCCGCCCCGCGATGATGCGCGACGAACCCGCCGACCCAACGCATATCCGCGCGCGGCTGATCCGCTTGCACTGCCTGACTTGCCACCAAAGGAGCCCCTCTGACCCACAACAGGGGTGTATCTTAACAAATGGTACTCGATCTCTGTAGTGCCAATATTTCAATCGGTCATACGATTGGACTGAGTCCATCCGTGGCGCGCGGCTGTACGCGGGTGCATAATCGCCCGCAATTCCTACCTATGCATGATACGAGATGAGGAGTTTGGGAATGGACCTGGGCTTGGATGGAAAGGTCGCGCTGGTCGCCGCCGCCAGCAAGGGACTCGGTTTCGGGGTGGCGCAGGCGCTGGCGCGGGACGGCGCAAAGGTGTCGATGTGCAGCCGCGATCAGGCGGCGATTGACCGGGCGGCGCAGCAGCTTCGCGACGAGACTGGCGCGTCTATTTTGAGCTTTGCCTGCGACGTGCGCGATCCGGCGTCGATTCAGACGTGGATCGACCAGACCGCGGCAGCATGGGGCGTCATCGACGCGCTGCTCGTCAACGCGGGCGGACCGCCGAGCGCGCCGTTCAAGGACATCACCGACGAGATGTGGACGGCGGCGTTTGAGCTAACCCTGATGAGCAGCGTCCGCATGGTTCGCGCCGTGCTGCCCCACATGACCAATGGCGGCGCTATCCTCACCGTCACGTCCTCATCGATCCGCGAGCCGATTGAGCATCTTGGACTCTCGACCATCATGCGGTCGGGTGTCGCCGCGCTCGTCAAGACGCTGGCGGACGAGCTTGCCGCAGACGGTATCCGCGTCAACAACCTGATTCCGGGACGCATCGACACCGAGCGCGTGGCGCAGCTTGATCACCACGCGGCGCAGCGGCAGAACCTATCCGTGGAGGAAGTGCGCGGGCGCTCGATTCAGAAGATTCCGCTTAAGCGGCTGGGAACGGCGGAAGAATTCGGCGCGGCAGCCGCCTTCCTGCTCTCGCCTGCCGCGTCGTACATCACCGGATCGACGCTGCGCGTGGACGGCGGCGCGATGCGCTCGATTGCGGGCTAATCCGGTTTAGCCGCGCTTGGCTTTATCCTTCATGCCGATCTCGTCCAGATCGATCAGTTCGCCGTCGGCGGTCAGGCGCATGGCGCGGTCATCCGCGTCATCCCAGAAGCGGTCTCGTGTGGTGTCCGGGCGCGGCATCTCTCCAAGTAAGGCGCGGAGCCTTGCGTCGCGCCGCTGTCGCCGCCATCGATTCAAGGCGTAGGCAGGCACAAGCATGAACACCGCAATCGTGGGAACGAGCGTCCAGGAGACGACTCCTTGCAGCGCCCAGAACACCCAGGTTGCCGCATTGACACCCGCGTATGTCAGCAGTACCGCAGCCACACCCGCGCGTTGCTGAATGTCGTCGTCGAGCAGCGTTTGAATACGGAAGTGGAAGCGTGGATTGTCCAGCAACGCCGTGTCATCGCGCTTGATACGCTCCGCCAGTTCCGCATTGATCACTCGTTCGCGGGACTTCGCAAACGCACCGGAACGCCGATATGCCCAGACACTCTGCGCGAGAAGCACAAAGCTCCACACCGTCATAAACGACGCAAAGTTCCTCATCTGAAGAACGGACTGACGGCTGGCGTACATAAAATAGCTGGCGAGGACAAAAAGAACGATGTGAAATACCAAAATCATACCGGAATTGAGATGCCGCTCGACGCGGCGGCGAATCGCCGTGTATTCGTGGAATGGGGAATAGCGCTCGCTCATACCACTTCCGTAAGCTCATGAGACGTTGGAGATAATACGCAGCGAAGGCAACAGACGTTGCAGACTGGACACAGATTGCCCGCTCGACTCCGTTTTAGGCAATCACCAGCGCGCCCTCTTTGGCAGCTTGCTGAAGCATGGGCATGACGCGCTCTCTGGCTGCTTCCAGCGGACCGGGGATAGTCGCGCCGGACGCCTGCTTGTGCCCACCGCCGCCCAGGCTGAACGCTGTCTGCGCCACGTCGAACCCCGGCTTGCTCCGCAGGCTGATCTCGACGCTGCCGTTCGCGAGTTCCTTATAGACGACCGCGATCATCGCCTGGTTCGCTTGCAGTAGAATGCTCACCAAGCCGCCGTCGGTCGCGTCCGCGATGCCGGCGCGTTTTAAATCCTGCTGCGTCACCGCCGCGGAAACCACCGTTCCCGTCAGTTCGACCGACTGCATGGCGTACTTCCAGAGTTCAAGCGTGCTGTAGGGCATACTGTCCAGGACGCGCAGCGTGATCTCGGTTAGCGACGCCCCCGCCTCCATCAGTCGCTGCGCCTCGCCAAGCGTCGACGCGCGAACGTTGCTCGTGCGGAAGCCGCGCGTGTCGGTGACCAACCCGGTCAGCAGCGGCACGGCGACCGGATACGTGATCGGCTGATTCATATCGCGCAGCCACGCCATCAATATTTCCGTGGTCGCCACCGCTTCCGGTACGACGAGGAAAATGTCGCCAAACAGGATGTTCGTCGGGTGATGATCGACGTTGATGACGACCTTGCTGTGCTTGCGCCCGTAGATGCCGCACTGCCCGGTACGAACTTCGTCGCTGGCATCCAGCGACACCATCACGTCCCACTCACCCTTCATCACGGCTTGTAAAACTGTCTGCGAGCCGGGTAGAAACTGCATGAACGACGGTACGCCGCCGTCCACCGCCGCATCGACCGTTTTACCGCGCTCCCGCAGGGCGTTGGTCAATCCGAGCAGCGAGCCGATGGCATCGCCGTCGGGGTCGATGTGCGTCACGAGCAGAATCCGTTCCGCCGCGTCGATGACGCGCGTTGCCTCTGCCCACTGGGGGTCAGGAATCGTCATCGCCGTCGTTGACCTCTTCAGGGGGAATTTCAATTTCGGAGAGGAGACGGTTTATACGCTCCACCTGTTCCAGCCGTTCATCCCAGCGAAAGACCAGTTCAGGCGTCTTGCGGAGGCGCACGCGGCTGCCGACCTCGCGGCGCAGGAACCCTCTCGCCCGTTCCAGCCCCGCCATCACTTCATCCTGGCGTGTCTCGTCGCCCAGCGCATTCACGTACACTTTCGCATACTGAAGCTCCGGGTCGACTTCGACTTCGGTGATCGTGATGCCATGCAGGCGGGGGTCTGCCACTTCACGCAGAAGCAGCTCGCTGAGAATCGTGCGAATGCGCCCCGCGACGCGATCCTGTTTTATGCTCATGCTGTGCGGCTCCCTTCCAGCAACCAGAGTAAGCAGAGACCGGAGCGGCGCTGTCGGTCGTGGTACGTGTCGTACCGACCGCAGCGCGCTCCGGGGGTTGTTAGAAGTTGAACGGGCTAGCTGACGCGCTCTGTCACGTAGAACTCGATCAGGTCGCCCTCGTGGAAGTCGGAGAAATTGGCGAGCGCCACACCGCACTCGAAGCCGGTACGCACTTCGCGCACGTCCTCGTTGAAGCGCTTGAGCGAGCTAACGCCGGTGTTCTCGATCATGACCTGTCCCGCGCGCTTCACACGCGCCTTAGCATTGCGGCGCGCTTCCCCTTCGCGGATAAAGCAGCCGGCGATGTTGCCCACCTTCGAGATGCGGATCACCTGACGCACTTCGGCAACGCCGATGGTCTTATCCTGATAAACCGGTTCGAGCATCCCTTCGAGCGCCAGCTCGACATCTTCCAGCAGCTTGTAGATGATATCGTACATGCGAATGTCGACGCCCTGCGCTTCCGCCGAGCGGCGCGCCGCATTGTCCACCGCGACGCCAAACCCGACGATGATCGCGTTCGACGCGCTGGCGAGCATGACGTCGCTCTCGTTGATGTTGCCCGTCTCCGCCGCCAGAACACGCACGCGGATGCCCTGCGAGTTCTTTTGAGCCGACTGTTCCAGCGACTCGACAATCGGTTGCAGCGTGCCCTGCACGTCGACTTTCAGGATCAGGTTGAGTTCCTTTGCCTGACCCGTTTTGACCTGCGAAAAGATATCTTCCAGCGTCACCGCGCCGCGCATCGGCTGTTCGCGGGCGGCTGCCGCCACCGCGCGCCGGTCATTGACCATCACGCGCGCCGCTTTCTCATTCACAACCTTCTCGAACTGATCGCCCGGCTGAGGCAGACCGTCCAAGCCCATGATGACCACGGGCATCGACGGCGTCGCCTTCTTAACAGGCTTGCCCGTTTCGTCAAACATCGCCTTCAGGCGTCCCTGAGCGGTTCCCGCAAGGATCACGTCGCCCAGTTGCAGCGTGCCATTCAGCAGGAGCAGCGTCGCCATGACACCGCTGCGCTTGTCGACTTCCGCTTCGATGACCACGCCCGCCGGGGCTGCCTTGGGGTTGGCGACGATTTCCGTATCGTCGGCAACCAGCAAAATGGCTTCGAGCAGATCCTCGATGCCGGTTCCCTGCTGCGCCGAGACGGGCACCATCAGCGTATCGCCGTCCCAGTCGTCGGGCACCAAGCCAAGCTCGGAAAGCTCCTGCTTGACCTTCTCGATATTCGCGTTGCGCTTGTCGACCTTGGTGATCGCGACGACAATCGGCACGTTCGCCGCGCGCGCATGGTTCAGCGCCTCGCGGGTCGTCGGCATGACGCCGTCGTCGGCGGCGACGACCAGAATCGCGATATCCGCGCCCTGCGCGCCGCGCGCCCGCATTGCCGTGAACGCTTCGTGACCCGGCGTGTCGAGGAAGGTAATCTGGCGTCCGTTGTGGATGGCGCGGTACGCGCCGATGTGCTGCGTAATGCCGCCCGCTTCACCTTCCGCGACTTTCGCCTTGCGGATAGTATCGAGCAGCGTGGTCTTGCCGTGGTCAACGTGACCGAGAATGGTGACGATGGGCGGGCGCGTTTGAAGGTCTTCGCGCTTTTCGGTGGTATACATCTTGCGCCAGGTTTGCGCCGTTTCCGCGCGCTCTTCCTTCGCCTGCTGCGCGGCAGCCTGGCTTTCCGACTGTGCCTCGAAGCCCATCTCTTCGATCACAATCGCGGCAGTATCGTAGTCGATCTGCTGGTTAATCGACGCCATGATGCCGTTGGCGATCAGGCGTTTCATCACCTCAATCGGGCTGGCATCGATAAGCTCGGCAAGCTGCCGAACCGTCAAGTAATCTGGGACGAGAATGATTTGCTTTTCCTGTGCCATTCCTGGAACCCTCCCTTACGGGGCGCGAGGAGTCAGGCAAAGGACATAGACACACCTTTCGTCCCCGACTCTCGCGCTCTTATTGTGTTAAGCGTTAAGCACCGTACGCGCGTCATGGCTACGGCTTCGCCATTCGCAGGCGATCACGATCTTCGACAGTCAACGTCGTACGCAATGCCTTGTTCAATACATCGCTGGCGAGCGCCCGATCCCAGCAGGAACCACGCTCGCACAGGTACGCGCCACGTCCGTTCATCTTACCCGATGGGTCAACCTGAACACCGCTTTCCGTTCGCACCACCCGCGTGAGCGCGCGCTTGCCTGCTTTATCGCGGCAGATCACGCACGTTCGAACCGGCAGATGCTTCGGGCGCTGTGCCTTGTCGGTCATACCCCCTGCTACTCTTCCCACTCAGTCCACTCGCCGCCGCGAGCACCCTTGCGACGGCGCTTGACGACCATCTCGCCAATAT
>CALMDI010000606.1 GCA_937864975.1 uncultured Chloroflexota bacterium
AGGTAAAGCCCGCTTCAGGGACGACGGCGACGGGTTCGGGCGCGGGCACGTCGACCTGCTGACTGACACTGTGACTGCCACCCGCATCGGTGACGGTTAGAGTGACCGTGTACGCGCCGGGCGCGGCGTAGACGTGCTGCGGATTCTGTTCGTTGCTCGCCGGGCTGCTATCGCCAAAGTCCCACTGCCTTCCCGTAATCCCTCCAGGGCTGCTGCTGGTCGAAGCGTCCGTAAACGCAATCGTCAGATCGGCGGCGAGACTTGCCGAGAAGCTCGCCACGGGCGGCGTCGCTTCCGTTGGCGCAGGCGCGTCGGTGGGCGTCTCGGTCGGCGTTTCCGTGGGTTCCGACGTATTCGTCGCGGGAGCGACCAGGGACGCGGTCAGGGTCGGCGGAACGGTCGCGGTCGGACCCAGAACGGTAATTTCCCGGCGGGCGCTCGACGTGCCGCCGGGACCCGTGACCGTCAGGAACACGTTATAGGTTCCCGGCACTGTAAAGACGTGCCGCGGATTGCGGTCGCTGCTTCCCGTCCCGTCGCTGAAATTCCAGTGATAGCCGGTGATGTTCCCCGCCGATTGATCGGTGAACTGCACCGTTAGCGGCGACGCGCCGCTGGAACGGTCAGAAGTAAAGCCCGCGTTCGGCGGAGTCGGGCCCTGCACGTTGATCTGGCTTGATACGTTCGATGTGCCGCCCGGTCCGTTCACTGTCAGCGTCACCGTATACAGCCCCGGCGTGGTGAAGTCATGGCGCGGGTTGCGGTCGGCGCTTGTGGTGCCGTCGCCGAAATTCCACTGGTAGGTGGTTACGGTGCCGGTGGACTGATTGTTGAGCCGGACGCGCAGGGGCGCCTGACCCGTGTTCCGATCCATCGTGAACGCCGCAATCGGGCGCGCGATGTTCGGCGTCGCCGATGGCGGCGGCGTTGGGGCGCGGTTCTGAATGCGAATGCTGTTGACGACGGTAGCCAGGCTCGTCCCATCGCGCAGGAAAACGCGCAGGCGCAGCTGGTACGTGCCGTCCTGAACGGCGTTCGTGTTCCAGATGCCAAGCAGGTTATTCAGCACCGGCTGCTGAATCGCGCCGGTTGCCGGATACCAGAGGTTGCCGGGATTGGGTTCAGGCGCGTATTCAAGCTGATATTGCAGGAACTGGGGGTGCTGCGCGGAGCCAAGCACCTGAACGTTCCCCGCGACCACGTTCCCCGGAATCGGGGACAGAATGACAATGCTCACGGGAACGACCGGGGCGCTTGTCGGCTGCGAGGCGGGCGGCAGCACCGAGGTCGGGAAGCCCGCAATTGAGGTCGGTATTCCCGGCTGCCGCGTTTGCGCGATGGAAGTGAGGGGCAGAGGCGTTGGGAACGTCAGTGTACCGGGTGGGGTGCGTGTGGGCGGCGCCCCCGGCGACGCTTCCTGTGTTAGCTCTCCCTCTCCCTCGGACGTTGCGCCCAGATTGCAGGCGCTGACGATCAGCGCTGTCAGGAGCGCTAAGAACACCAGCAGGATGGGTTGCGCGGATAAACGATGGTTCATGATCAGGCACGCATACCGCCGGTCAATCCCGCGGGCAGCGCGCATTTCTCCCTTCTGTGGAACCTGATTCAGGTCAGTTTGCTCGTTCATAAGTCGCTATCGTAGTCGGTGTGCTTTGGCGGCGCAATAGGCGTTCGCGCTCGCCCTTGTTCCTTGAACTCGTCTTCATGCTACATGAAAACACCTCAGTTGTGCGGCGGCGATGGCTCAGCGTCGGCATCGCGTAGCCGAGTCGCTACCCATCCGTCGATTAAGGAAAGCTTCGCATAGTCAATCCGCCAAATCAGGTTAGAACATGATGAATAGTGCGGTGGCATCGAAAGGCATTACGGTTACAATGCGTAATTGCAAAAGCGCCGCCCTCGGCACTCAGTTTCCAGTTAGAAATGAGCCTGTCATGATTCGTTTGGTTCAAGCTGCACGATACCTTCCACGGGCGCGCGCCTCGGCAGCGCTGGCGCTGGTTATCGTGCTTGCACTTCCGCTCGCGTTTCAGCAGCCGGTCATTTACGCTCAGGAACCCCTGACCGTGACCCCGCGCCCCGCGCCGACGAAAACGCCGCAGCCGACCGCCACAAGCGTTCAGGGCGACGGAGTTCTAACCGAAGAAGCGCCGCCTTCCGATGCGGTGCGCTCGCTGACACAGGCGGATCTCTCGGTTCTGACGGGTAACGTCCAGCGTCCGAATGGCATCGTGTGGTTTGATGGCAAATTGTATGCGACCTGCACCGGGGATTGGACGATCTATGAACTGGATGCCACGACCGGCGCGACGCAGGCATACATTTATGGCGTCCGCAATTCACATACCCTGTTTGCAGAGCGCGACGCCAGCAACGAGCTTGTCCTGTGGATTCCGGATTTTCAGACCAACGAGCTTTTGCGGGTAACCCGTAACGGGGTGCAAAATGCCGCGTCGAACCTGAATGGACCGTGGGGGATTGCATATCTGGATGAGGACGCATTTCTCGTCACGAACCTGCGCGCGAACACGGTCTCGCGCGTTCGCCGCGACGGGCAGATGACCGACGTCGTGACGGGCTTGGTGTCGCCCACGGGGATTGCACGAGATGAGGACACAATCTACGTTGCCAATAACGGCAGCACGCGCCGCTCGATTGAGTGGTACGACGTTCGCGCGGCGGCAGGCGACGCGGTTGAAACGACCGACGCGACCAGCGTGAGTCAGTCGCTTGTCACCGGACTTCAGAACACGACCGGGCTGACGATGGGTGCCGACGGCAACCTCTACTTCGCCTATTCGCTCGGAACGCGCGGCGTCGTGGGGCGGGTTGACCCGCAGCAGTGTCGCGAAAACGGCGGTTGCACCGCCGATCAGGTGGAGATTGTGGTGCTGACCGAGCTTGCCGCGCCGATTGCCGGGCTAACGCTGACGCCGGACATGCGCCTTTATCTTCACACCATGTTCAGCCCGGACATCTACTGGGTTCAGCTAGAAGGCGGCGCTGCGTAGTACTTCGCGATCCGCCGCCGGCGTTTTGTGATGGAAATCAATCAGGCACAATATAAAAGCGCGGGGAAATCCAATCATTTCCCCGCGCTTCTCTTACGGTGTTTCCTTCGTCACGGATTGCTGACCCTCTTATCGTTCCACAGGGAATCGCCGCTCGATCCAGCGCACGACGAACGAGCCGAGAATCGTCATCGTCAGGTAAATCGCCGCCGCGATCAAATAGGTTTCGAGATAGCGAAACGACGAGCTGGACGACAGCTTCGCAAGCTGCGTGATATCGGCAATGCCGAGGATCGCCACGAGGGACGAGTCTTTAATCATCGCGATCATGTCGTTGCCGAGCGGCGGCAAAATGCGCCGGACTGCCTGCGGAAGTACGATAAACCGCATAACCTGGGGATAGGTCATCCCCAGCGACCGTGCGGCTTCGATCTGACCGCGCCCAATCGACTGGATTCCCGCGCGGAACGTCTCGGAGAGAAACGCTCCATAGGTGAACGCCAGCGCGATGATGGCGGATGTGGGGGAGCTTCCGCGAATTCGCACGGCAACGCCGAACGCCGCTTCGATGGCGCGGTTCACTTCCGGCACGATCACGAACGCGACGATCAGCAGCGTGACCAGAATCGGTAAGCCGCGCAAAATCTGGACGTAGAGCGTAGCGGCGTTGTACAGCACCAGCCGAAGCAGGGCGAGGACACCGCCCACCAGCCCGATCCCCGGTTTCGGCGGGCTGGTTCGGATCAAGCCGACGACCAAGCCGATCACAAGCGCCGCTGAATAGGCGACGAAGCTAACGCCGAGCGTCATCGAGATGCCGCCGCGTAGTTGATTAAAGATGTTGCCGTAAAGCGGACTATTGATAATCAGGCTGGCAACGTAAAGTCCACCAAGCACGAGAACCGCCAGCCACCACGGGAAGCCGAACAATCCACGATAGACGCGCGGGCGGGCGCTCGACTCGTCCGATGGCGTCGAACGTGTGGATAACTTTGAAGGTAGATCCATGAGCGTTATCTTTGCGGAAGTCCAGGCAATCCGGGTCGATCGATGGGTGTGCGGGTGACTTCGCACACCCCGTTTCGCGCGCCTGTTATCCCGACTTACTCCGGTGTCGCTTCGGCGGTTGCCTCAGCTTCAGCTTCGCCCGTTACCGTCGCAGGATCGAATTCGAGGAACCACTGCTCGAACAGGGCGTCGAGCGTGCCGTCTGCCGCCAGGCTGGCGAGACCCAGATCAATCGCTTCCTTCAACTCCGACCCTTCAGGAAAGATAAATCCAAGCTGTTCGGACGTGAGGGGATCGCCAACGGTCTTAATCATTCCGGGGTTGGCTCCCATATACCCCTGTCCGGCGACATTATCCATAATCACCGCGTCCACGTCGCCCGTAAGCAGCGCCTGGACGGCGATGGGGAAAAGATCATAGCCAACCACGCGATCTTCACCCACCAGCTCAACCGACAGATCGTAATTGGTGGTGCCGGGCTGCGAGCCGAGAATTAACGATTCGTCTGCCGCGAGTTCCTCAGCGCTGGCGAACCGATCTTCGTCCGAGCGCGCGAGGATTTCCTGTTCGAGCTGCATGTACCCCAGCGAAAAATCGACAACTTCATCGCGCTCGGCGGTGATCGTGATCCCGTCCGCCGCCATGTCGTACTGATCCTGCGAGACCGCGACGATCATGCCATCCCAGGATGCCGTCTCAAAGACCGGGACGAAATTTAACCGCTCGCCCAGTTCACGCAGCACGTCATAATCCCAACCGATGCCTTCCCCTGTGTTCGCATCGAGATAATTGAACGGGAGGTAGGCATTTTCAATCGCGATGGTGACCTCGCGCCCGCCAAGATCGGGAAGCTCGATGTCTTCTTCTGCCAATGCTGCAAGCTCATCGGGGATCGAGCTAAACGCCGTCTCGTCCGCTTCGGGCGTCGCTTCCTGTGCATAAAGCGCGACAACGGGAGCTGCGGTGAGAGCGACGACAGCCAGAAGCCAGAACATCTTTCGAACCATCATCTTTCGAATCCTCCATTAAGCAGAACTGTGTGTGACAATTGTATTGTAACGCTGGTCTATTCTGGCGCGACAAAATCCATGCTCATATACGGCAGCTTACGATCAATATGTGCGAGCTTCGACGCGCGCGACAGTCGCTTGAAAGCAGCTTCGGCTTTCAGCGCGGCGCTCCGGCTGGGAAAGCGCCAGGCTCCCGCGACCCGAACCGGGCGTCGCGCCGCCGTATACGCCGCGCCGCGCCCGGCTTGATGCCGTTTCAGTCGGCTGGCGAGATCGGGCGTGATGCCGGTATAGAGCGAGTCATCGCCGCAGTGAAGGACGTAGAGATACCAGGGGGACGCTTCGAGCACGTAATAACTGCGCTCTGCCTCGTCGACAAAATCGACGGCGGCGTAACCGCGCGCAAACGCTTCCTGAAGCGCATGTCGCAGCGCCAGACGCCATGCCCCTGTCTGCGGGGCGCTCAGCGACGCGCGATCCCGTGGAATCTCGATCAGCACTCTCGCGTCGCCTGATGGTAGGGAATAAGAAACCGGCTCGCCCCTTTGAGCCCCAAGCGCCCAGGTATCGGTCGGTTTTTTCTTGAAGGACAGTTCGCGCCCTTCCGCCCGTTGGCGCACGCGGCGGTCGCGCAGTTTCCAGACGGCTTCGATGCGGTCAGACGCGGTCTGACGGTTGATCGCGTCGTCCATCTGCCCATAGTAGTTGACGTAATAGCTCGATGCCGACGCGCCGAGACGGTGCAGGTTGAAGTTCGCGTTGCCACGTTGAAGCGGGTCGAACGTCCAGCGGATTTCGTCGTAGCCGTTTTCTAACGCCCAGGCACGCTGCGCCTGTTTGAGCGCAAAGCCGATGCCGCGTCCCTGAACGTCGGGATGAACGCCCGTCATGTGCGACCAGAGAAGCCAGCGCCCGTGGGTTCGCGCAGGAAATGCCAGCGCCATGCCGACCATGCGCGCAGCCTCGAACGCGCCGAGCACAAGTCCGCCGTGCAGGCTGAGCGGGCGCATGATGTTCATGGGAACGGCGTCTTTGGGGTCGAGACCCCAGACGGCAATTTCGAGATCGACGACCTGCTTCAAGTCGTCGACCGATTCCAGGAGGCGAATGTCCATAAAGCAGGCTATTTGCCGAGCGGCTCGACCAGCAGCAGCCCGATCAGGGCGGTCAGTAAGCCGAGATGGTGCGTCAGCACCCAGACCAGGTCGAGGGCTTTCGAGTCGGCGGCGACGTTGATCAATCCGACGACGAAACTGACCAGAACCAGCGCGACTCCCACGACGACCGGCAGACCGCGCTGCCGCGCCATCGTCGCCGAGAGCCGTTCGAGCAGACGGGCAAGGGCGGGGGAGCGGTCGATGCGCTTGAACATGGCTACCTCGTCACCTGATACGATTTGAAGCGCTGGTAGAGCGCGGCGGGCATCTGAACGCCGAGGAGAACGCCTTCCTCCGTCGACTGGTTACTTTCGACGGAGGCAGTTTCATAAAGATACGAAACGAGGTCGCCGCGCTCAAACGGCAGGAGCAGCTTGACGCGGTACATCGTTGAGGCTAAGGCGGTCTCGATCGCGGAGAGCAGGTCATTCATACCGAGCTTTTTCTCCGCTGAGACTGCCACCTGCGCGATGTAATCGCCGTCTTCGGGCAGAGGCGGTAGGGGATTGTTGCCCCAGAGATCCATTTTGTTCCAGACGAGGACGCGGGGCACCGAGGGCATGTCGATTTCTGCGAGCGTGTCTTCGACCGTTTCGATGTGCTGGAGAACGTTCGGGTGCGTCACGTCGACTACGTGAAGGAGCAAATCTGCCTGGGTAATTTCTTCGAGCGTGGCGCGGAAGGCGACGATCAGCGTGGTCGGCAGCTTCTGAATGAAGCCGACGGTGTCGGTTAATAACACGCTGCGTCCGGTCGGCAGTTCAACGCGGCGGGTGGTTGGGTCGAGCGTCGCGAATAGCTGATTGGCGATATAGACATCCGCGCCCGTGAGCGCCCGCAGCAGCGTCGATTTACCCGCGTTGGTATAGCCCACCAGCGCGACGAGGGTGACGCCCGCGCGCTCGCGCTGCGACCGATGGCGGCTGCGGTGCATTCGTACCTGCTCGATTTCCTGACGCAGCTTGCTGATACGGCGGCGAATTTCGCGCCGATCCACTTCAAGCTGCGTTTCGCCCGGTCCGCGCAAGCCGACGCCGCCGGTGCCGCCACGCCCCGCCGCGCCGCCGCTCTGGCGCGCGAGATGCGTCCACTGGCGGGTGAGCCGGGGCAGGCGATATTCATACTGGGCAAGCTCGACCTGCAACGCGCCTTCGCGCGTGTTCGCGTGCTGCGCGAAAATATCGAGAATCAGCGCCGAGCGATCCAGAATTTTGATCGCTTCGCCGAAGCGCTTCTCAAGCTCGCGCTGGTGTCGCGGCGAGAGTTCGTCGTCAAAGATAACGACTTCGGCATCCGCTGCCGTCACCGCCGCCAGAATTTCTTCGACTTTTCCCGCGCCGATGTAAGTCGCGGGATCGATGCGGTTTAGATTCTGCGTTGCGCGACCGACGACCAGCATTCCGGCGGTATCGGCGAGCAGCGCCAGTTCATTCAGCGAATCGTCTACGCTGAGCAGTGGGCGGCTGCCGCGCTCGCTCGCGCCGACGAGGTAGGCGCGCTCAGGTCCGGTATCGGAAATGATGTAATCGGGCATAGGATTCTCGGAATATCTGCCGGCGAACGTTTAGTTGCCACGTCGGTTCGACTAAATGTGGGTATAGGCTTCTACCTCGAAGCATACCACATCTTCAAACGCGCGAAGGCTTCGTCCAGGCGGTCATCGTCCATGCCGATGCTGATGCGAACGAACGGCGTTCCGCCCGGTCCATAAATCGCGCCGGGAGCCAATGCGACGGACGTGGCTAAGAGGGCTTCTTCGGCATAGCTGCCGCCGTCACCGTTCTCGGCGCGCGCCCAGATGTAGAGCGAGCCTTTCGGCTTCTGCGCCGACAAGCCAATCGAGGGCAGGATATCCATGATTCGATCTCGCCGCGCCGCGTATGTGGCGTTGCGCTCGTCAATCCACGCCTGCGGCGTTTCCGTCGCGGCAATTCCGGCGTCATAGATCGGGTGGAAATGCCCGCTGTCGACGTTGCTTTTGACCTGAAGCAGGTTGTTGATCGCAGCGGCGTTGCCCACCGCCGCGCCCAGACGCCAGCCCGCCATGTTATAGGTTTTCGAGAACGAGACGAACTCGACCGTGCAGGCTTTTGCGCCCTCTGCTTGCAGAGCGCTCGGCGCGACGTAGCCATCGAACGTGACGTCGACATAGGGATTGTCGGACGCGAGAATGATGTCGTGCGTGCGGCAGAATTCGACCATGCGCGCGTAAAAATCGACGTCCACGGTCGCGCCGGTCGGATTGTTGGGGTAGTTGACCCAGAGCAGTTTCGCCCGCCGCAGCGCTTCCGGCGGAACCTGGCTCGCGTCGGGCTGATAGCCGGAATCGCCGCGCGTGGGCAGCCAGCAAATATCGCCCCCTGCCAGAAGCGTGCCCAGCGAATAGGCGGGATAGCCGATATCCGGCACGAGCGCTAAATCGCCCTCGCTGAGATAGGCAA
>CALMDI010000607.1 GCA_937864975.1 uncultured Chloroflexota bacterium
CCGTCGGTGTTATCGCCGCCGCCAGCGCCGCCGTCGGTATTGTCACCGCCGCCAGCGCCGCCGTCGGTATTGTCACCGCCGCCAGCGCCGCCGTCGCCGTCGCCGTTGTCGCCGCCGGTGTCACCATCGGTACCCGTGCCGCCGTCGCCGTTGTCGCCATCAAGGTCGCTGCCACCGCCGATCGCGCCACCCGCCGCGCCGTCGAACAGGATGCCGCCCTGCGTGCCAGAGCGGATGCCAAATTCACTTTCGCCGCTTGCCGTCATACGAAGTCCGGGCAGTTCCAGCAGGAAGCTGTCGATGCCGCTCGGTCGCGGCATGTCGCCCAGCGTAAAGCGATACATCATTTCCTCGTCGAGCAAGCGCGGCGAAAACGGACCGTAAATACGCGCAAACGATTCAATCGTGTCTTCGTCGCCCACACTGACGCCGCCCCATACGATGAAGGGTTCCAGCGAGTTCAACAGATAGTCTTCGCCTTCGAGACGCATACCGCACACCGCGGGCGCTTCGTCGACATTCGGCAGGCGCAGACGCCCGGTGAAGATGTCGGCGGTCACGCCATTGCTCAGCTGCATCTGTCCGGTGAATCCAACCGGCAGGATGATCGCGTTCGCATCGGTAATCACGCTGTTGGCGTCCAGACGATAACCCACGGTGCTCGCTTCAGAGCGAAGCGGACCGCCGGAAACCTGAAGACGGCGGAGGACGTTATCCCACTTGCCGGCATAAAACTCCGTCGGCTGCATGGTCGCGATTTCACCCGACGGAGCGACGAGCGCACAGCCCGCTTTCAAGCCGCCATTCACTTCCATCGTCACCGTCACCAGATCGGTCAAAATCTCGCCGCCGGATTCAAGCGTTACGATCGAGTGTATGTCACGAATATCGGCGACATCCTGAGCCTGGGTCAGCGTCGCCAAACCGAGCGACAGAATCACGAGGGCAACTGCGAATAACCTTCTCATTGGACTTCCTCCTATACCGGGCATTGTGTACACTTGTGCTACTTCTTTATTAGCAACCGGCGACGCAAAAGCTTGCCGAAACCCGTCGGGCTTCGCTCGGTTGCTCAGATCGATTGTGGTTCAGTCAGGCTTCAAACGGCAAAGGTGCGGGCGCGAAGAGGGTGAGCAGGGCGTTCCACCAGCAGCCGTTCCCGATAGATGAATTTACCATCTACATAACATTTAAACTTACATTTGATTGTATATCAATGCGTTAGGTTGTCAACTAGCATTAATCTAACGTTTATTCTTTCTGAAGTAAAGTGCCCCGTTGTAGGGGGGGCGCGGCAAAAAAGAATAAAGATTACATTCGCGTTAGATTGTGGATGTGTTAATTTAGCTCTGTCACGCAGCCGGGTGGACCCTCTGGCGGATAGGTCCACGTTTGCGGCACGTCGACATTGGCGGTCATGGCGCGATATTCATTGTAGGTCGCCAGCAGGCTGTCACAGTCGCCCAGAATTTCCGCCGCCTGCCCTTGCAGATACCAGCACTCAAAGCGCCGCTCGCTCGCGGGAACGCCCTGCATTACTTGCAGCGTCGAGCAGCGATGGAAGCCATTCTGAGCCGCCAGAAAATTGCCCTGCAGGAAATATTCGCGCCCCAGTTGATACCAGCCGTCCGTCCAGCTTGGCGCTAACTGTGTCACTTCCTGGCAGTAGCTTAAGGCAGCGTCGCGCTCGCGCATCATACTGGAAAGCTCGCACAACCGCAGGCGGACTTTGACGTTGACCGGGTCGACCGTCAGCACCTGATAGTACGCCTGCGTCGCCGCATCGACATCCCCGATTTGCAGCGCATAGAGCGCTTTTTCAAAGTAGAGCGGGGTTAGCTGCGGATTAATGCCAATCGCGCGCTCGACCGTCGCCAGCGCGCTGGGATAATCGCCCAGGTCGCTGTAACTGATCGCCAGCGCCCGGAGCGCATCCATCGTCCAGCCGTCAGTCTGCACCGCGCGCTGGCTCTCGCGCAGGGCAATTTCATAGCTGCCCGCGCTGCCATATGCCAGCGCCAGCGCCGTGCGCGCCAGCGCATGTTCAGGCTGCCGCTCGAGCACGCGGGCGGCGGTTTCCGCCGCGCCTGCCGGGTTGCCCGCGGCATTGAGGGTAAAGGCATGAATCGCCAGAATGTTCAGATTATTTGGGGACCGGCGCGCGGCATCCGACGTCGCGTCGAGCGCGGATTGACGGTCGAAGGCACGATGATAATCGCTGTAACTGCGGTAAATGAGCGCGCGCGCCAGCAGCATGACCGCTTCCGGGCTGTCCGGTTGCTCGGAAAGCACCTGGCGCGAGAGCGCGATACTGTTCGTCAGGTCGCCCCGGTCGAAGGCTTGAATCGCGGCGGCGATGCGCTCGCTCGTCGAGGTGCCAATCGGTGAAGCGTTCAGCGCGGTGGTGAGCCGCGTCTGAAGCCAGTTCCACGACAGCGCCCCCACGCCGACCAGCACGCCGAGCAGAATCACCGAGGGAAGACAGCCGGAACGACGGCGACGCCGCCGGAAGGACAGCCGGGAATGATGGCGTTGAACGCGCATGTGCTGCTCGTGAAGAAAAACAATAACGTGATCTGTCCGCCTGAAGGGGGGCAGGTCACGCGAATGATCGAATTTAGATTACGAAATAAACGTGATGTAATAAATATACATCAAGTCGTGTCGTCAAGACGAGCCATTTCGTACCCAATTTTCCAGAGTAAAAAGAACCCCCGAATGGATTTGGAGGTTCTTCGACAGGTTTAGTTGGGTACAAGCATGGACAGGAGATCACGGATGAGAACGCCGATGTCCTGCGGGCTTGCCGCTTCCGTTTCAACTCCGGGATTGCCGCCGAGGATTGCCTGCATGGCTGCCTCCCCTGCCTCGGTTACGGGGAACCAGCGCCCGTCGTATTCCGAGCCGCCGTTGACAATCCCGCTGTAGTAAACCAGCGCGCGATTCGCCGTCGTCGCCGGGTAATAAACCACTTCGTCGAAGGCGATATGCTGCTCGCCGTCGAAGCCGTAACGGGTCAACAGATAGCCGGCGCCCACCGAGACAGGCGCTTCGACCTCATGAAAAATGTCCATGAACCCCGGCAGGCTGAGCGGCTCCATCCACGCATCATCGACCACTTCCAACAGCTCGTCGATTCCTGGACCGGAGATGGTGACCTTGCCTGGGGGACCTTTTGCCAGCACGACCGCAGCGCTCATCGTCAGGACGCTCACCAGAGTCGCCGCCCACACAAGCCGTCTCATCGCACATGCCTCCTGTGCTGCCGATAAAGGCAGTATACGCCGGGGTCGCCGCGCTAAAATGGACGCGCAGCCTCCGATTGCGCGTCGAAGGTTATGTCCAGTCCGGCGTTTGTTCGTAGCCGAGCTTGAGCAGCAGCGGGTTATAGCGCTCTTTGAAATAGGCGACGTGCTCGGGCTTGAAATGGTTGCGCCAGTCGCCCGCCTCGCCCTTGCGGTAGTGACTGGACGCATCTTCCTGACCGGCTGTGCGCCCGCCTGCCTTGGCGCTAAAACGCTGTTCCCAGAGGATGCCGAGCAGCCGTTCCGCGGGGAGCCGCTCCGGCGGCGCGAGCGGAATGCGCCGTTTCGTCCGTGTCTCGAACGCCCGCCCCTGTCGCGCCAGCAGATAGCGCAGGCGCTTTTTCGAGGTCAGCGGGGACGTATCCAGCAAGCCGAGGAAATCGAACACATCGACGAAGCGTTCGTAAGGATGCTTCGTCAAATCTTCCATTGTGAGCTGGAGCACATCGGGATCGTCGTAATTCCAGCCCGCCATGTGACTGAAAATCAGCTCGCTCTTTTCGATCATATAGAGCAAGCCTTCCTCTTTCGGCATCGCTTGAAGCGCGTCGCGCTGCTCCGCCAGTTCAGGCCATTCCTCGGTGATGCGGTGCGAGTTGCGATGGGCATAATACGCCGAAACGACCACATCGCGCGGGTCGCGCACGACGTGAAAGCCGCGGTATCCGTCCAGCCGCCGAACCTGTTCGTAGTTCGCATTGGTGTACAACACAACGTCGTGAGGATGGGCTGTCAGATGCGCGCGCAGGTCGTTTCCAATTTTCCGGGGTCCGTAAATCGTCGCGCACGATAAGCGGAGTTCGTGACAGACGGCGCGCATGATGCCGTTGATCCACGTCGTCGCGCACTTGTGATGCCCGAAGAACGCGAGCAGGGGGCGCTGAGCCGTCATTGTGGTTTCCCTTACTGCCAGTCGGGCGTTTGTTCGTAGCCAAGCTTGAG
>CALMDI010000608.1 GCA_937864975.1 uncultured Chloroflexota bacterium
GGAATCCATTCTATCGCGCTCCGTCCGCTGCGCTCCTGCGCCGCGCGTAACGCGGTCGGCAGCGGAGTGCGGTTTGCAGGCTCGTAGGAGCGGGTCATGCTCCGGTGAATCAAGTTTCCCTTGATTATACCCGCGTTTTAATTCGCGTCTTCCGCCTGCGCCTTAACGATTTCGGTGCGGAGATGAGGGAACAGAAGCACATCGCGGATCGACCGCTGGTTGGTCAGCAGCATCGCCAGACGGTCCACGCCCATGCCGAAGCCCCCATTGGGCGGCATTCCGTAGCGCATGGCGCGCAGGTAATCCTCATCCAGCGGCGCGGCTTCGTCGTCGTCACTGGCGTACAAGCTTGCCATGTCCAGAAAGCGCTGCTCCTGATCGCGCGGATCGTTGAGTTCGGTGAAGGCGTTGCCCATCTCCATGCCGCCCATGAACATCTCGAAGCGCTCGACGTGGAACTCGTCATACGTCACACGCTTGGCGAACGGCGAAATGTCGCGCGGGTAATCCAGCACGAAGGCGGGCTGAATCAGCTTCGGCTCGACATATTTGCTCAGCAGATGGTCGACCAGCTTGCCCCAGGTTTGACCCGGCTCGACCTTATCCCCGATACCGCGAATCGCCCCTTCGAGCGACTGAGCATCGCGATACGCCATGTAGTCGATCCCGCTTCCGTGCTCAATGGCGTCGCGCAGCCGGATGCGCTGGAACGGCGGACCGAAATCGATCCGATGATCCTGCCATTCGACCACCGTTCCCCCCGTAACCTGCTGGACGACGTAGCGCAGCATCCGCTCCACGATGTCCATCACGCCGGTATAGTCGATGTAGGCTTTGTAAAATTCAAGCTGGGTGAATTCTGGGTTGTGCTTGAAGCTCACACCCTCGTTGCGGAAGTCGCGCCCGATCTCGTAGACCGCGTCGTAGCCGCCGACCAGCAGCCGCTTGAGATAAAGCTCGAAGCTGATGCGAAGGTACAAATCCTGATCGAGCTGGTTGTGATGCGTGACGAAGGGGCGCGCCGCCGCGCCGCCATAAATCGGCTGTAAAATCGGCGTCTCGACTTCCAGCATCCCTTCGCCGTCGAAAAACCGGCGCAGCGCCGCAATCATCTGTGACCGCTTGCGGAACACCTCACGCACCTGCCGGTTGACCGCCAGGTCGGCATAGCGCTGGCGGTAGCGCGACTCCACGTCCGTGAATTCGCCGTATTCCACGACCGTGCCATCGTCCTGTTTCGCCTGCTTGATGACCGGCAGCGGGCTGAGCGATTTGGCGATCAGTTTGAACTCATGCACCAGCACCGAGACTTCACCGGCTTTCGTACGCATCATCGTGCCGCTTGCCTGTACGAAGTCGTCGGTGTCGATCAGCTTGTCGCGCACCAGCAGATAGACGTCTTCGTCCATGTCGTTCACGCGCAGCAGAAGCTGCACGCGCCCACTTTCGTCTTCGACGTGGATGAACGAGATTTTGCCTTTGATGTTCACGCGGCGAACGCGCCCCGCGACCGTGACCTCAATCGCTTCGGCGGCTTCGGAGTCCTCCGGTTCCAGCGCTTCATACATCGCGACGGCTTGCGCTGCCGTGTGCGTGCGCTCGACGCGCGCCGGGAACGTGTCGATGTCGAGCGCTTCAAGCTCGCGCGTTTTCTCCAGCCGCTCCGCTTCCAGTCGGTTCGGTTGCCAGGTCATCCGTTGTTTCGTCCTTGCCGGGTCATCGGGGGTCGCTGAAACGTGAGGAGGCAGGAGGATTTCGATCTGTCCGAATCCCGCCCTTCAGCACGTCGTTCGTTTGAGTTTCCGCCTAGTGTCAACGATTTTAACACGCGATACAAGTGTCAACATCGCCCGATCATCGATCCTGTTCCAGGCGGGCTGCCGCTGCTGTTTGCGCCCAGCCTGGATAACAAAAAGCCCCGGCGCACCACCGGGGCTTCGCCTATCACGCAGGTTATAAGGGTTACGCGATTTCCTTGACAACGAACGTCAATTCGCCCGCGGGCGCGTCAACCTTCACCTGATCGCCCACCTTCTTGCCGAGCAGCGCCTTACCGAGCGGGCTTTCGCTGGAGATTTTCCCTTCCTGGGGATTTGCCTCCGCCGAGCCGACCAGATAATAGACCTCTTTCTCGGTCGTTCCTTTTTCGGCAATCGTCACGCGCGCGCCGAGCACGACGTGATCTTTCTTGCCCGTGTCCTCAATGACCTGAGCCGCGCTCAGGATCGTTTCCAGCCGGATAATCTCGCCTTCGACAAATGCCTGTTCGTTCTTGGCATCTTCGTATTCGGCGTTTTCGCTCAAATCGCCGCCTTCTTCAAGCGCCTGGCGCAGCCGCTCGGCAACCTCGGCGCGGCGGACTTCGTGCAGATACTTGAGACGGTTCTCAAGGTTTTTGAGACCTTCCGGTGTTAGGTATTGAACCTGATTGTTGACCATCCCGGTGATTCTCCTTAATAAAAAATGCGCTCTCCCGCGCGCTGATGAAAACAAGAAAGACACAGCGAAAGCTGTGCCAATGGATGTTTGCACAACGGGAGTGTTTTTAGCGCTCCGTCAGTTTGTAATATACCACACACGCACCCCTCTGTAAAGTGAAAAGATTATTAAACGCCTTAACACTTCGTAAGCTCGAATATCGGGCTAGCGCGCGACAGGCAGCGTAAAGCTGAAGGTGCTGCCGACGCCCGGCTCGCCGCTGAAAATCAGGTCGCCGCCTTGCAGCGGCAGTAACTGCCGCGCAAGGTACAGCCGCAAGCCCGTGCCGCAGTGCTGGCTGACGAGCGGCTGGTTGGTCGCGCGCCAGAACGGCTCGCCAACGTGCTCAAGGTCTTCCTCAGTCAGTCCGATGCCGCTGTCTGCGATCGTGAACAGGACGTGCGTGCCAAGCGTCTCTGCCGACAGGCGAATCGCGCCCCCCGGCGGCGTGTAGCGACTGGCGTTGTCCACCAGATCGACGACGAGCACGAGAATACGCTGATAATCGGCGACGGCGCGAAGCTCCGTATTCGGGTAGACGATGGTCAACGCCTGCTCGCGCGCCTGAACCCGATCCTGCACGAGGCGTTCCACTTCGCGCAGAAGCATCGCCGCCGAAAACACCAGCGGCATGATCTCGACAGCGCCTTGCCGCAGCGTGGCAAGCTGCTGAACCGCATCCAGTGTGGCGAGCGCGCAGCCCGTATTCTCCGTGATCTGCCGCGCGATGACATCCTGTTCCGGCGTCAGCGAACCCACCGACCCCGCTGCGAGTGTCGCGGCAAGCTCGTCCGCGCGTTGCACCGGCGAGCGCAGTCGGTCGGTGAGTCGTTGCAACAGGATAT
>CALMDI010000609.1 GCA_937864975.1 uncultured Chloroflexota bacterium
TCAGGCGCTTGCCGATGCCTGGAACGCGGAAAACCCCGATATTCAGGTCATCGTCGAGCAGCAGGCGGACGAAGTCAACTGGCAGGCGACCGCCCCCAGCACTATGTTCGCCGCCGACGATGGTCCCGACCTCTCGTGGTGGTGGTGCTCGCCGTCCTTCCAGTACAAGGACATGATCGCAGGCGGCATCCTCGCCCCGCTCGACGATCTCTACACCAGCGAAGACTGGGCAGCCGCTTATCCTGAAGGAACGCTTCAGTACATGCTCGAACCCGATGGTCATCGCTACGGCGTGAACATCGACGTGGTGTGGACACCCTACGTCTACTATAACCAGGACATCTTCAACGAGCTGGGTCTCGAACCCCCGACGACGTGGGATGAGCTGTACGCCATCGCCGACACGGTGCGCGAGGCGGGCTATCAGCCCATCGTCACCATGTACGATTACGGTCTCGTCAATCACCTGCCCGACGGTTTGATGCTGCGCTCGTGGAGCGAAGACCAGTACCAGGCGATGCTGCAGAACTGGTCGCCCAGCGCCCCGCCGGAGACACTCGAATACTCGTGGCTCGACCCCGAAAGCGTGCGTATCTTTCAGACCCTCAAGGACATGGCGGATAACGGCGTGTTCGCGGACGGCTTCGCGGGCTTGACCGACTACGATACGCCCAAGTCGCTGTTCACGTCCGGCAACGCCGCGATGTACCAGATGGGGTCGTGGGAAGGCGCGGCGACCGGCATCGAAGCCGCCGTCGATTTCCCCTTCGGCTACTTCTACTACCCGCCGATGGATCAGGAACCCTACGGTCCCGTGGGTAGCTGGATTCCGAACTGCTTCATCGTCTTCAACCGCCCGAATCAGGAAGCCGCCAAACAGGTTGTCGCCTACTTCGCCTCGCGCGAGGGCATCGAAATCTACGCGCAGACGGCAGGGTTAACTCCCGGTCGCATTGACGTGTCGCCTGAGGTCATCGACGAAATCGCCAGCGACATGGGCGCGCAGATGATGGCGGACGTGGCGGAGCAGGGCGCCCCCGCGCTCTTTGAAGCCTCGGTGCCGCCCGACGTGCTGAGCGCGCTCAAGCAGGCGTCCGATCTCGTCCTCACCGGCGCGATCACGCCTGAAGAAGCGGCGCAGATGATGGAAGACGCCTACGCCGAAGCCCGCGAAGGCTAGCGACGTACTGCGTGTTGCTCGCACGTGCCGCTACGCTTGCAGACAGAACTAACCTGCAACGTCACGTTCTGAGTTCCCCCTCCCTGAAATCGGGGAGGGGGTCAGGGGGTGGGGTTCCCGTTTCCCGCGGGCAGCAATGCGGTTAGAATTTTTAGGCGAAGTCGAGAGGAAGCAATGGCATCCAGCCAGCAATCGTTAGAGACAGCCGCGCCACGTCCGTTCGCGCGCCCGCAGCCCTCGGTTCGCGCTCGCGCGAAGCGCTGGCTGCAAAAGAACGCGATGTGGTACCTGTTCCTTGCCCCCGCGCTGCTGATGCTGTTTGCCTTCATGGCGATTCCGCTGTTCAAGTCGCTTGAACTGTCCTTCTACCAGTGGAACGGCTTGCGCCCCCGCGAATACGTCGGCTTGGAAAACTTCACTGACCTCGTGGAAGATCGATTTTTCTGGGGCGCGCTTCAGCACACTATCGTCTTTGCGGTCTTTGCCACCCTGGGAACGGTCGGCATCGGGCTGCTGCTCGCCGTCGCCATCTCGCGGCGCGTTCTGGGATCGGGCATCTTTCGCATCGCCTTTTACCTGCCGGTCATGCTGCCGATGACCGTCACGGCGGCTCTGTGGGTGCGTATTTACGAAACCAACTACGGCTTGCTCAACACGCTCCTGCGGGAGATTGGGCTGGGGGCGTTCGCCCAGCAGTGGATCGCCACGCCCCAGACCGCGCTTGGCTCGATTATCGCCGTCGCCGTCTGGCAGTATTCGGGGTTCCCGATGGTCGTGCTCCTCGCCGCCATCGAGAACATCCCCAACGACCTTCACGAAGCTGCCACGCTGGACGGCGTGTCCGAATTTCAGCGCCTGCGCTTTATCACCGTGCCGCTCATTCGTCCGGTGCTCATTTCCATCAGCGTCATTCAGGTTATTTTCTCGCTCAAGGTGTTCGATCTGGTCTGGGTGATGACGAAGGGCGGTCCCGGCGAAAGCTCGTCGGTGCTCGGCACCTATCTTTACCGCAAAGCCTTCGAGCTTCAGGATTACGGCTATGCGTCGGCGGTCGCCGTGACCATGTTCCTCATCATTTTCACGGTCACTTACACCTATTATCGCTTGATGAAAATTGAGGCGGTGGAATATTGAGCGCGCGCGCATCCGACACATCCCTGATGGAATTCAACCCCCTGCGGCGGCTCGGATTTGTGCCGAAAGCGATTGTCATCACGCTGCTCGTCGTGTGGCTGCTCGTCCAGCTTTACCCGGTGGTCTTCCTGTTTATCACCTCGTTTAAGAGTGATCCGCAGGTTTTGAACGCGCCCTTCGCGCTCCCCGATCCGCTGCGGCTCGACAATTACACGCGCGTCTGGGAAGGCGACCGCACCAATCAGTCCTATCTCATCTATTTTCGCAACAGCGTCGTCACCACCGTTGGCTCGCTGGCGCTCCTGCTCGTCACGTCGGCGCTCGCGGGCTACGCGCTGGCGCGCGGCAAATTTCCCGGCAGCGCGGCGGCGCAGCAGATTTTTCTGCTCAGCCTTGCCGTGCCCGTGCATGTCCTGCTGATTCCGATGTATTTCTTCCTGGGTGAGCTTGGACTGCGGAACAACCTGTTCGGCATGATTCTGGTCTACGCGACGATGGGACTGCCCTTCACGATTATTCTCATGCGCTCGTACTTTTTGAGCTTTCCACATGAGCTTGAAGAAGCCGCGCTCATCGACGGCTGCTCGCGATTTGGCGCGTTTGTCCGCATCGTGCTGCCCGTCTCGCGCGGCGCGCTGGCAAGCATGGCGATTATCAACATCAGTTGGGTGTGGAGCGAGCTGTTCTTCGCCCTCGCCATGCTCGGCAGGCTCGAAGTCCGCACGCTTCCCATCGCCATCGCATCCTACAAGCCGACCTCAATGGCGACCGATTCGGTCGTGGGCGATCAGTTCGCCATCATGAGCCTCACCATCCTGCCGCTCATCCTGTTCTATTTCGTTTTTCAGAAACAAATTCGCAGAGGCATGACAACCGGCGCCATCAAATAACCTATCACGCCAGTTTTTAGAAACTCGCAAAAGTCATGTGGGGATATTCCATCATCAATCTGCTTTCCATAAAGTGGGCTAATCATTTAACAAGGTTTTTATAGCCCCTCCCTCCTTGTGGGTGCTCAGGGGGTCACACCAAAGGTGCGACTGAAGTTCCCGCCTATGGCGGGAACCCCGCGCAGGGGTTTGGGGTGGGGGGATACGAGAAACATCGTGCAAAACTGGTTCGGGCAATCCTTTCGCAAAGTCCATCTGCTCTACGTCTCCCCGCAGTGGGTCACCAACCGCGGCGAGCGCTTCGACCCCGTCGCCTATGCCGAGGGCTATGCTAATGCCGGCGTCGATTGCATCGAGCTGTATTGCAAGGATCACCACGGCACCTGCTATTACCCGTGCTCGCTCGGCATTCCCTATCCACGCAATATTCTCGGTGAACTGCTGCCGGAGCTGAAAAAGCGCGACATCAGGCTCATCGCCTACGTCAGCGTCTGCTTCGACAACTACGCGCTCGGTCTGCACCCCGAATGGCGCATGGTCAACAATTACGGCGACCCGTATAAGCTCGGCGCGTTCCCAATGGCGTCCATCTGCTCGCCCTATACCGAGTTCGTCCTTCAGCAGCTTCAGGAGCTGGCGCAGAATTACGACGTGGATGGCTTCTGGCTCGACATCATTCCGCTGGCGCGTGACGTGCCGCAAGACCCGTGGATGATCGCGCCGCATCCCATCCCCGACTACTCACTGTACGCGCAGAAGCGCTACCGGGAGCAAACCGGCGAGCGTCTCCCGCTGCGTCCGGTTGGAGACGAAGCCGATCAGCTTTTCGAGTTCATGACCGCGCAGGTCGAAACCTTCATGAATCGCGCCTACGCTGTCATCCGCCAGTATCGCCCCGACGCGGTTATCACTTACAACGCCGCAGGCGCGCCGGGTGACCCGCTCGATTCGGCAGACCTCACCTCGATTGAAGGGCACGCGCCCAACTACGCCCGCCAGAGCTTTATCTCGCGCTGGTCGAAAGCCCGCGCGAAGCCGTTCGAGATCATGACGGCGGGCGGCTTGCCGCGCATGGAAGTGGGCGGCGGCTGGAACGGCTTCGATCAAAAGCCGCCGCAGATCATGCGCCTCGAAGCGGCGGTCGCGCTGGCGCACGGTGGCAGCACGCTCATCGGGCAGGCGCCCTATGCCACGGGCGACACTGACCCCGCTCAGTTCGAGGGCTTTGCGAAAGTCTATCGTCCGATCCGCGCATTGGAGCCGTGGCTGACCAACCCGGCGGGCGTCAGCGACATCGCTCTGATTGTCGCCGCCAAGCCGCGCGCGGCGTCCACGCAGTGGGGACGGATGCAGGACGGCGCCGAAGCCTTCCACGAAGCCATGCTCGACGAGCATCTTCAGTTTGATATCGTCCAACTGGACGCCGATCTCTCGCGCTATCAGGGCGTCATCCTGAGCGAGCAGACCGCCCTGAGCGATGCCGAGGTCGAGCGCGTCCGTGATTATGTACGCGGCGGCGGTCGGCTGCTGGCGACAGGCAGCACGTCGCTCTACGACGAGCGCGGCAGGCGTCGCCCCGATTTCGCGCTGGCGGACGTGTTTGGCGCTTCCTACGACCGCGAGTCCAACGCGCAGTTCGCCTATTTACGCCTCCTGTCCGACGAACTGCGCTCTCAGGTCACGGCGCTGCCCATTCTGATCGACCGCGAGCCGCTGCAAATCCGCCTTCACGGCGGTGAACCCCGTGGACAATTCCTTTACCCCGATTCGCTGCGAACTGACGCGACGACTATCCTCTGGGGCGACGCCCCGCCGGATGAAACGCAGGCATTTGCCGGCTTGATCGAAAACCGCTTCGGGCAGGGCACGTCAACCTACCTGCCTGTGCCCCTGAAGGCGCGCGGCTTTCCGAATATGTGGCTGAAATATCTCATGCGGGTGCTGGCGCGCCGCCTCGTCCCGACGCCGCTCCTGACGACCAGCGCGCCCCCCGGCGTCGAAGTCGTTTTGAATCGTCAGAACGGACGTTACGTCGTCAATCTCGTCAATTATCACGTCGGCGATTCGGATCGTCCGTCCTTTGAAGATCGCGCCATCGTCCTGTCCGGTCTGGAAGTCCGGTTGGATCTCGCGCGCCTGGGGCTAGATGAGGTGTCACGAGTCTATGCCGCGCCCGATACCCCGGTCGAATACGCCGTTGACGATGGTTGGCTGACCATCGCCGTACCCCCAGTCGAAATTCACACGGTGCTTGCTATCGAATAGCCAAAATGGGTGCGTAAGGGGCGACCGGCTCGGTCGCCCGTTTTGCCCACAATTCCCCAATCCCGCCGCGTTGAATCGGTTGACGCCCCTAAAAAATCATGTTAACGTCGCTGATGAGAACGTTCTCATTCGCGAAACCGATTTAGGAAAATGGTGTCCATTCGGCGTCCGACGATTATCGACGTTGCGCGGCTGGCGGGAGTCTCGAAGGCGACGGCTTCGCGGGTGGTCGCCGGGAATAACGACCTCGTCCGCGAAGATACCCGCGTCCGCGTGATGGAAGCGGTTCGGCAGCTTGGGTACGAGCGCAACGCCATCGCGGGCAGCCTCCGCACCAATCACACCTTTTTGATTGCCCTGTCGATCCCCGATATTACCAATCCCTTCTGGCCCGAAGTGGCGCGCGGCGTGCAGGACACGCTCGAAGTCGGCGGCTACGCGACGGTCACCGTTAACAGCGACTGGAACGCCGACCGAGAGCGTACCTACATTCGCATGGTACGGCGGAATCGCTTCGACGGTCTCATCATCAATCCGACCGGCGCGACCAATGCCGAACTCGCCGCGCTCGGCATTCCCATCGTCGTCATCGGCAGCGGCGACAGCTATCCCGACTTCGATAGTGTCGGCAGCGACACCGAGCGCGCGACCGAACAGGCGCTCGACTATCTTTATCAGTTGGGGCATCGCCGCATCGGCTTGATTGCCGGGCAGTCCGCCAGCAGCACGAGCTATAATCGCTATCATGGCTACGTGCATTTCCTTGCCGCGCGCCATATTCCGCTGGACGAATCGCGGGTAATTCGCTGCGAATTCTCGGATCAGGCGGGGTTTGTCGCCATGCAGCAGTTGTTAAGCCTGCCGGAGCCGCCGACGGCGGTAGTTACCGCCAACGACGTTCTCGCGGTCGGCGCCCTGAAGGCGGCGCGCGCCATGAATCGCAGCGTGCCGGACGACGTTTCGATTATGGGCATGGACGACATTTACGTTGCCGCCACGACGTTCCCGGCGTTGACGACAATCGCCAAGCAAAAATACGAGATTGGCGCGAAAGCGGCGGAACTTCTGCTGGAGCGCATGTCGGGCGACTATGGGACGGAACCACGGCGCGTCCGGTTTCCTTGCACGCTCGTTGTGCGCGGCTCGACCGCCAGCCCGCCGGAACCGAAATGACGTGAGAACGTTCTCACCGGCGTAGTCACAGCATCTCTCTACCACTTCAGGACGTAACATGACCGATTTGCAAGCCAGCCCGAATAAAACGACCCTGAAAGATCGCGCGCTCGGCTGCCTGCTTGGGCTTGCCGTGGGCGACGCTTACGGCGATCTTGGACGCAGCGAACGCCTGCGCCAGCAGTACGGACTCATTACCAATCTCCTCGACGGCGCGAAAAGCACCGACGATACCGAATTCGCCATTCTCACCGGGCAGACCCTGCTCGACTGCCGGGGAGCGCTCACCCCCGACGCCGTCACGACTGCATGGAAAAAATACATCATCGATCAGGGCGGGCTTGGCGACCGTGGGGGCAAACCGCTGTACGGCGCGGTCGCCAACTTGCAGCGCGGCATGGCGCCTCCCTATTCCGGGATCGACAACGTTCAGAACGACGACGATGGGGCGGCGATGCGAATCGCGCCTGTCGGCATCGTCTGCGCGGGCGACCCGGAACGCGCCGCGCGTTTAGCGCAGATCGACGCGCAGATCAGCCACGCGCGCGATGGCATCTGGGGCGCTCAGGCGGTGGCGGCAAGCGTCGCTGTAGCCCTCACCGGCGCGCCGGTGAGGGCTATTCTCGACGTTGGACGCGCCCGAATACCCGAAGACAGCTGGCTTGGGCGGGCGATGGAAAAAGCCATGCGGATTTGTGACGACAGCGAGACGATGGAAGCCGCATGGGAACCTCTCCACACGGCATTGTGGACGCCGGTGCATTCCGCCGCCGCGGAAGCGCTGCCGCAGGCGTACGCCGTTTTTCGCCTCACGAATGGCGATTTCCGTAAAGGGATGTTCTGGGCAGGCAACTTCGGGCGGGATGCCGATACGATCAGCGCGGTCGTCGGCGCGCTGTCCGGCGCGCTTCACGGTCAGGGCGTTATCCCTGAGGCGTGGCGCGAAAAGGTACGCCGCCCGGCGGGCGTTTGCATCAAGTTCGCGGCGGAAGTGGACATCTGCGACCTTGCGGTCAGGCTCGTTGATCTGAGCTAAGCCACCCCGGTTATCGGCTGCCGGAATCCACTTTTTCGATAGCAGCCTGCCGCCGTTGAATCCGAGCAATTCGGTTCATGTCGAACTTGACGCCGCGTTCAAACGTGTAGATGCCGTTCTGCTCCTGATAGACGTCGGTGAGCTGCGTATAGCAGTAGCCAAACATATCGGGATCGTCCAGCAGCACGCTCGCCAGTCGCTCGAAGCGGTCGTAAAACTCCTCGACGGACCTGGGTCGTTCCCCATAACCCCACGAGTCCTCACCCTCTTTCGCCGCCGGGTTCCACCAGATGCCGCCAAATTCGCTCACGAAGTACGGCTGACCGCGGTAGGGCTGCGACCACGGCTGCTTACGCGGCGGATTTCCCGTTCGTCCGGCATTGATGTAGGGCATCCCGTTTGCCAGCCCGGCATGACGCTCGCGAAACTTATCCGGGTCTTGCGTGTAGTCATGACTGTCATACACGTCCGTTTCGAGGACGCGGTGCGAGTAGCCGGATGCGTCGAGGACGGGGCGCGTTTGATCCATTGCTTTCGTCGCCAGAAACATGCCCCGCGTCACGACGTCGAGATCGGTGAAGCGGTCGCCAATTGCCTGTGCCGTCTCGTTGAGCGGACACCAGCCGATAATCGCCGGGTGCGAGTAATCGCGTTCCAGCGCTTCGAGCCATTCCGTAATGTAGGACGCGGTGGGTCGCTGGTGATTGTCGCTGCTGCCTTCGGTGTTACAGCCCCAGTCTCCGAATTCGCCCCAGACGAGGTAGCCGAGCCGGTCGGCGTGGTAGAGAAAGCGTTCTTCAAATACCTTTTGATGCAGCCGCGCGCCGTTAAAGCCGGCGTCCATGCTCAGCTTGATATCGCGGACGAGCGCTTCGTCGGTGGGGGCGGTCATGATACCGTCGGGATAATATCCCTGATCGAGCGCCAGTCGCTGAAAGATGGTATTGCCGTTGAGGCGTACGGCTTTGCCGTCGATGGTGATGCTTCGCAGCCCCGCGTAGCTTTTTAGTTCGTCGATCACCTGTCCGTCGGCGTCGACAAGCGAGATTTCGAGATCGTACAAATGCGGGCTATCCGGTGACCAGGTTACCCGCCGTTCGTCGGGAATGGGCAGGTCAAGGCGGGGCGCGAAATCGGCGTCGGCGCGGCACACGGCGGTGGAGACCACGCCCGCGCCGTCGAGAAGGCGCGCGCGCAGCCGCAGCCCCGGGTGCGTCCGCGTCAGCGGCTGCTCCAGGCAAAACCGGCTGTTCGCGAGGTCTGGCGTAATGCGCGTTCGCCTGAGCGCATAGTCGGGTACAGGCTCCAGCCAGACGGTCTGCCAGATGCCCGTCGTTCGGGGGTAGAAGACGCCAGAGGGATTGAAGTCCTGTGTCTGTTTCCCGCGCGGCTGGGGCGGCTGGTGATTGTCCCGCGCGCGCACGACGATGGTGATCGTGTCGCCACCCCCGGCAATGCCGCTCAGGTCGCAGGAAAACGGCGTGAAACCGCCGCGGTGTCGCCCCACTTCCTGACTATTGACCCAGACGGTCGCATCGTAGTCGACCGCCTGAAAATGCAGCAGTACCTTCCGCCCCTGCCACGACGAGGGAATTTCGACCTCGCGCCGGTACCACACGACATTCAGAAAGTCCCGGTTGTGAACGCCCGACAGCGCGGACTCCGGGCAAAAGGGGACGGTGATCGTTCCGCTCAGATCGCGGTCGCGCAAGCCGCGTTCCAGCCCGCTGTCGCCCTGGTCAATCTCAAACTGCCATTCCCCGTTCAGGCACAACCAGTCGGGGCGCGCGAACTGCGGGCGCGGATACTCGCTGCGTGGGACACTCATGCTCTACCTTCCATCGTGTATACACCGCGCAAACCTATCGTCACTTTGAACTTTTGACTGTTCATGATTCCCGCCCTCGCAGCCGCGGGTCGAGCACGTCGCGCAAGCCGTCGCCGAGCAGGTTCCAGCCGAGCACGCCAAGCATAATCGCGACACCGGGAAAAATCATCAACCATGGTGCGAGTTCTGCGATGCCCCGCGACTCGCTGAGCATGACACCCCACGATGCCTGCGGCGGCTGGGTACCCAAACCGAGAAAGCTCAACCCCGCTTCCGTGAGCAGCGCCCACGACAGCGCCAGACTCACCTGCACGATCAGCGGCGCAAGCGTGTTGGGCAGTACATGTCGGGCGAGGATGCGCGCCTCAGGCAAGCCGAGGGCGCGCGTAGCGGTGACAAATTCCATCTCCTTGACGCTCAAAACGGGCGCGCGGGCAACCCGCGCGAAGATTGGCGTGTACACGACGGCGATGGCGAAGGCGGTGCTGTAGAGACCGGGACCCAACACTGTGACCACCAGCAGCGCCAGCAGCAGCGCCGGAAGCGCGAAAAAGACGTCCATCACGCGCATCAGGAGATTATCGAAGCGACCCCCCACGTAACCTGCCGTCGTGCCGATGAGGGTGCCCGCCAGCGTCGCCGTCGCCACCGAGAGCAGCGCTACCTGAAGCGAATTTGCCGCGCCTTCCATCAGGCGGCTGGCAATATCCCGCCCAAAGATGTCCGTGCCCATCCAATACTGCTCGCTTGGCGGCTTGAGGCGGTCGCGCGGAACCTGCTCCAGCGACGGGCGCGGGGTGATGCCGAGCAATCCAAACAGTCCGACGAGCAAATAAAACGTGACGAGCGCCAGCCCGACCGTGCCGCTGCGATTCCGCAGCAGGCGAGGCAGCAGCCCTTGACCTCGACGGCGCTCGACTGGCGGCTCAATTTTTACTGGCATAGGAAATGCGCGGGTCAACCGCCGTATACAGGAGATCGACCGCTAAATTGATGATGACGAAATTGACAGCAATAAACAGGGCGATGCCCTGAACCAGCGCATAGTCGCGCTGCGAGATGGCGTTGAAGACCAGCCGCCCCAGTCCCGGTAACGAGAAAATTTCCTCGACAATCACCGTGCCGCCGAGCAGGTAACCCAGCTCGACGCCCGCGATGGTGATGACAGGGATCAGGGCGTTCTTCAGCGCGTGGCGGCGGTTGACCACGAACTCCCGAAGCCCCTTGCTGCGCGCCGTGCGGATGTAATCCTGACCGAGCACTTCCAGCATCGCCGAGCGCGTGGTTCGCATGACGGACGCGGAGAACGCGAACCCAAGCGTAATGGCAGGAAAGATCATCTGCTGCAGGTTGCGCGACGGGTCTTCCGCAAACGAAACGTAATCGCCCGAATTCGGCAGGATATGAAAATAGACCGACAGCACAAAGATAATCAGCGTGCCGAGCAAAAAATTCGGCATTGCCAAGCCGACGAGCGCGAACAAGCGTCCGAACAGGTCGATGATCGAGTTATGCCGAACGGCGGACAAAACGCCGAGCGGCAGTCCGATCAGCAGCGCAATCGTCATCGCCATGACCGACAATTGAAGCGTGATCGGGAAGCGTGCGAGGATGACGTCGAGAACGGGCGCGCCGTGGCGAACCGACAAGCCCAGATTTCCCTGCACGGCGTTGCCGAGCCAGACGAAATACTGCTCGACAATTGGCTTATCCAAGCCGAAATACGCCTCAAGCGCCCGGCGCTGGTTTTCAGTCAGCATCCCGGCTTCCGTGCCGAGCATGGCGATAATCGCGTTGCCGGGAACGAGCCGAATGGCGAGGAAGATCAGGATGGATACGCCCAGGAGAATGGGCACAAACGCGATAAACCGTTGGGCAAGATAGCGGATCATGCGGCGATCTTCAAGGCGGCGTCCGTTGGTTCAGGCTGTCCAGTCCACGGCTGAAGAACCGCGGGGGCAAGTCATGGGCTTGCCCCCGCGAAGACGTTATTGTGTACAGGCGATACGCTCGCTAGCGTTCCAGTTGAACCTGCGCCAGCGAGTAGAGCGAGTCGGTCGGGTTCGGCACGAAGCCGGTCACATACGGCTGCTGCGCCGTGTATTCGGGGCTGACGTACAACCAGACCCAGGGCGCCATTTCGGTGATATACCGCTGGAATTCCGCGAAAATTTCGTACCGGGCTTCGGGATCGGTTTCCGCCCGTCCCTGCGCCATCAGGTCGTCCAGCGTGTCGTCGATGTAGCCCGCGACGGTGTTCAGGTTGCCGGTTTCCGTCCAGTAGCGCGCGTACATCGTGTACGGGTCGGGACGCCCGCCGTTCTGGGCGACCGCCGCGTCAAAGTCGGCTGCCAGCCAGCGGTCGACGTAGACGCTGAGTTCCAGCGATTCGATCTCGACGGTGATGCCGATCTCGGCAAGCTGCGCCTGAATGTTCTGCGCCGTCGCGAGCGCGGTCGGCGGCTCAGCGTTCGCGGCGATCACGTTCAGCGTGAAGCCGTCTGCCATGCCCGCCTGTTCCAGCAACGAACGCGCCATGTCCAGGTCTTTCTGGTAGCAGAACAGCTCGTCGGTCGGAATTTGAAAGGCGGGCGGCGTCAGCGGACCGGTGACTTCGCCTTCGCCGAGCGCGGCGGTGTCGATGACTTCCTGCCGGTCGATGGCGCAGCTAATCGCCTGCCGAACTTCCAGAATGTCCAGCGGCTCGCGCCGACCGTTCAGCTGCAGCACGTTATAGGCGAGGGCGGGGGCGCGGTTGAGAATGATGTCGGGATCATCAACCAGCAGCGTGGCGACCAGCGGATCGTTCAGCAGCGCGAAGTCGATGGTTCCGGCGCGCAGGGCGGCGAGAATCGAGGTCTCGTCCGGGATAATGCGAACTTCGATGCCGTCCACAAACGGACCTTCCCCCCACCAGTTTTCGTTCGCGCTCAGTGTCGTCTGTTCTTCCGGCACCCACTCGTCCAGGATGAAAGGACCCGTGCCGTTGGCTTCGGTCGCAATCGCGCCGCTTTCAATCGCCTCGCTCGATGCAATCGACGCATTCACGGACGCCAGCGCGCTCAGCAGCGGCACGTCCGCCTGCGACAGATTGAACACCACGGTCAGCGGGTCGGGCGTGTCAATCGATTCGATGGTCAGAAAGTTGGCGCGCGACGCGGCGGCGGTCGCTTCGTCGAGAATGCGCTCGAAGGTCGCCTTCACGTCTCCCGAATCGAATTCCGAGCCGTCGTGGAAAGTCACGCCGTCACGGAGATTCAGCGTTAACTGCGTCGCGTCGTCGTTGAATTCCCAGCTTTCCGCCAGCGCGGGCACGACGTTCAGATCGGCGTCGAGGGTGACCAGCGGCTCGTAGATCAGCTCCAGCAGGCGGAACGAGGCGAATGCCGTCTGCGTGTGCGGGTCAAGCCCGGTGGCGTCGGCGGCGCGCGCCATGATCAGCGTGTTCGACTCGTCCTGCGCCAGTCCCGGCAGCGCGCCGATGAGCGCTGCGAGCAACAAAATGCAGATGATGCGTGCGTGTCTTTTCATGTCAGGCTCCTCTAAAGGCTGAATTTATATCAATTTCCCCCGCCTAGTTTAGCGCGGCTCAGGCAGACATGCGAACAGGAATCGGTTACGGCGGAGATTGGCCGCGCAGTCGCTTGCGAAAAAGCAGTTCTGTTACGTCCGGCAGCACGTAGCCGGGGATCGCGCCGACCTGAACGTAGCCATGCCGCCTGTAAAACCGGCGCGCCGCCTCGTTGAAGTCGGAGACGAGCAGGAACAAATCGTCCGTAAACGCTGCCGCCTGCTGTTCGACGGCGGCAAGCAGAGCGCTTCCAACCCCGCTGCCCGTTTGCGCCGGGTGCACGCCGATAGCGCGCAGATACGCGCTGCGCCCGAAGCCGCCCGCGGGCAGGCACCATGCCACGCCGCACGCTTGATCCGCGCCGCGGTCGGCGACCAGCAGCAGATCAGCCCGCGCCAGCGCCGTTTCAAACTGCTGCTGCGCCTTCGCTTCGTCCATCCGATACCGCTGCCAGAGGGGTGTCGCCACCATCCACGCGGCGACCGTCGAAATGTCGTCAGAGGTCATAGGGCGAAGGGTGATCGCTGGCATCGTACTCGTCGCTCGCAAAAGACTCGCGATAAGCATAGCAGAGAAGGGAGAAAACAACGCGCCCGACCGAACGTTATCCACCGGTCAGGCGCGATTTCTGCGAATGGTTAGGAGAGTTTGCTATGCACTTTCTCCCTCACCCTAAATCCCTCTCCCACAAGGGGAGAGGGACTTTGAGAGATGCGTTTGACTCCCCTCTCCGACGCAAGCGGGGAGAGGGGCTGGGGGTGAGGGGAAGAACACGAGCAAAGTTCAATACACCGCTAGAACGGTTTGTACATCATCAGGTAGAGGATGATGACCAGCCCGCTAAGTCCAACGGTCGCGAGAATGCGCGGGTGGCTGTTGGCGAGCACCGGAGTCAGTTCCTGCGTGCGTAGTGCAGGGACGATTTCCTGAGTCTGCGTCCTCACGGCGGCGACCGCCGACCGAACGCGCTTCGCGGGCTTGAACATCTTCTCGATGCGGTCAAAGTAGCCTCGACCGAGAAAGCCCATCGTCAGGAAGATGACGAGCAGCACGCCGACCGACGCCCACGTCCAGCCGCGGCTCCACCAGCGACCCATGAAGGCTGCCGCGACTCCGCTCAAAACCAGCACACCGAACGCCGACATCATCACGGGCACGACGGCGTTGCGTAGACTCATCAGAATACGCACGCGCTCGACGCCGGGCGAGCGGCGGATCATCAAAAAGACGACGATAGAGACGCCGTGCGAGAGCAGAAAGATGAATACGCTCAGTACATGGAGAAAGACAATCGCGCTGTACATGGATTCCTCCGCCTGGGAACGGCGGACTGCCGCAAGCCCGTCCGCACTGTGAACGACATACCCTCAGAGTACGTCTGTTCAAAGGGAGGAACCAGCACCGATAGGATGAATCGGCTCTCCATCTATCGATGGATTTTCGAGCAATCCATTGGGCTTTGGGAGCGTTCGTCAGCGCGGGCGCGGTCCGGCGGAGTAGGGCGTCTTCGTCCACTCGACCGGCGCATTCCGCATATTTTCGTCAAACACGGCGCGGGGGCTGGGGCGATGATGCCCGCCGACGGTGTCCCACGGCATCGTATCCGGGCGCGACCACGGAAGCTGCTCGGCGTAACGCCGTCCGATGTCTTCCATCAGCCGAACTTCGTCCTCTCGCCACGAGTTCAGCGCAAAGGTGCTGGGGTTCGGGCGTCCGTCGAGGGGAATCCCAAGCTCGCCCGATACGCTTTCAGGCGTTAACAGCGGGTTATAGCGCCGGAAGTCGATGCGCTCCTGGATGCCGTCCGGCGTTCTGCCATAAATCGCGCGGGTCACAAACACCTGCTGAAGCGCGGCTTCGTCCATGCTCTCGAAGATGACGTAGCGCAGCCAGTCCCAGACTTTGTAACGGGCGACTTTTTGCTCCGGCAGATTCGTGGGCACGTAGCCCGTTCCCAGCGAGACGAGGATGACGTTGCCATCCTGAAAGCCTTGCAGCGCCGGGTCAAAGCTGGGATCGCCCGGCTCGACCGCGCCGATGTATTCCATTGCCTCGACCGCCGCCGCCAGACACGGATTGCTGTAAACGCCCACGCCGCCGTCGACCAGACGCGCCAGCACGGGCGGGAAGTAGGAAGGCGCCGCGCCGCTGGCGGCGACGATGCCGGACAGGGGCCAGTCCTGAAAATAGCCCTTCCCGCGACCCGCGTTGACGATGAAGTAGGTGTCGCTGGTTCGCACGTCTTTGGTCGTGACCAGCAAAATCGGGTGCGTCGGATAGGTCAGATCGCCGACCTTGAACACGCCCTTGCTTTCCAGCAGCGGCACAAGCTCGCGCTGGAACGGCTCCAGCGGATAGGCATATTTGAAGCCGTTCGAGAGCAGCCCCGCGAGGAAATCTTCTCCGACGGGCATGACCCTGTTGACGAGCTTCGCGAGAATGCGCGCCAGCCAGCCCCGATTTGCCTCGCCAAAGGCTTTCGGCAGTTGGTCTCGGTACACGATGTCGAGAAGCTCCGTTGCTGTATAGCCCACTGCAAGCCCCACGGCGATGATCGCCCCAGTGCTGGTGCCCACCACCATGTCGAACATCTCCTGGCAGGTTTTGCCCGTTCGCGATTCCAGTTCCGCCAGCATGGCAATGGGAATCGCGCCGCGCATCCCGCCGCCGTCGACCGAGAGAATGACCTTTTTCTGCCGGGTCGGGTCAACGGTATAGAAGTTCTGATCGCTCGCAGTCGTCATCGGCATCAATTCGGTGGAGTCGGCTCGACACAAGAATTGCCGTTCAGGTTCCAGAGAAGGGTAGTTTGGTTTGCCATCGCGCGCCAGTGGACGCGAGGCGCGCGGCGAACTTTACAGAGTGCGTTAAAATGAGAACGCACGGTGCCCGTTCCTCCCAAGAAGCACGCCGATGACTCCTGTTCTGACGAATGTCGAAAAACTTCGCCGCCTCCACTGGAATACGACTCTCAACGCGACGAACAGCGTTTTCGCCCAACTGACCTATTTCGGTCCCGCGTTCGTCCTGTTCCTCAACGAGTTAAATCTCAGCAATACGCAGATTGGTTTTATATTGTCGCTGCTGCCGTTCACGGCAATCGTCGCGCCGCTTATCGCGCCGTCCGTCGCGCGGTTCGGCTACAAACGTACCTTTGTCACCTTTTTCGGCATCCGCAAAATTGCGACCGCCGGACTTCTGCTTGTGCCGTGGGTGCTGGCGCGCTACGGGCACGAAACGATGGTCATTTATGTCACCTTCGTCGTCGGCGGCTTTGCTTTGTGCCGCGCGATCTCGGAAACAGGCATGTATCCCTGGGCGCAGGAGTACATTCCTAATACCATTCGCGGGCGCTACGCCGCGATTAGCGACATCGCCGTGCGCCTGACGGCGATCCTCTCCATTGGCGTTGCCAGCTACATTCTTGGGCTGTCGGCGGGGCTGGATCGGTTTATGCTGCTGTTCGCCATCGCGCTGGTCTTCGGCGCGGCGGCGGTTTGGGCGGCGACGCACATTCCCGGCGGCGCGCCGCAGCGCAAGAACGACAGCGAGAAAGTCTCTTATCGAGAGATGCTGCACGTGCTGCGCGACCGCAACTTTCTGCTGTACATGGCGGGGCTTGGCGCGCTGACGATTGGCACGGTGCCGATGGGATCGTTCCTGCCGCTGTTCATGGAGCAGCAGGTTGGGTTGAGCGAAAGCCGCGTCGTCCTTTTGCAGATCGGCACGCTCGTCGGCGGTCTCTCGTCCACCTATCTGGTGGGGTGGGCAGCCGACCGTTATGGCAGCAAGCCGGTGATGATGTCGGGCATCATCGTCAAGATTCTGCTGCCGGTGGCGTGGGTGCTGATGCCGCGCTTCTCCGAGCTTAGCCTCCCTGCCGCCCTTTTGATCGCGCTCGTGCTTGGCGCGGCGGACATCGCCTGGGCGATTGGTTCGGCGCGGCTGTTGTACGTCAAGGTCGTGCCGCCCGCCAGGAGCGCGCAGTATATGGCGGTCTATTACGCGCTGATCGGCGTGATCGGCGGTCTGAGCCAGGTAGTCGGCGGGCGCGTGCTCGATTACACGCAGGACTTATCCGGTCAATTCCTGATTTTTACCGTCGATCCGTTCTTCCCGCTCTTTGTCTTTGGATTCGTGCTGACGATTGTCAGCGTGCTGCTGTTTCGACGCGTTCACGCGGATAGTCCGGTCGGTCTGGGTGAATTTGTCGGCTTGTTCATTCACGGGAACCCCGTGCTGGCGCTCGAATCGTTGTTTCGCTATTACCGCGCCCGCGACGAACGCTCGACCGTCGCCATGACCGAGCGCATGGGCAAGACGAAAAGCCCGCTCACGGTCGAAGAGATGCTGGAAGCGCTCAAAGACCCGCGCTTCAACGTGCGCTTTGAAGCGATCATTTCGATTTCACGCATGGAATCCGATCCCCGGCTGGTCGAAGCGCTGTGCAATATTGTGGATGGCACGGAAATCTCGCTGAGTGTGATCGCGGCGTGGGCGCTGGGACGGATCGGCGATGAACGGGCGATTGTGACGCTCAAAGCGGGACTCGACTCGGATTACCGCTCGATTCGCGCCCACTGCGCCCGCGCGCTGGGCACGCTCGGCGACACGTCGGTCGCGCCGCTGCTTCTCGCGCGGCTTCAGTCGGAAGCGGACAAAGGTTTACGCATGGCATATGCGTCGGCGCTGGGAAACCTTCGCTACTTCGAGGCAGCAGACACGATTCTTGGCGTTCTAGAGGAAACCGAGAATGAAGGCGCGCGGTTGGAACTGGCGCTCGCGCTCGCGCGCATCGTCGGGCACGAGCATCACTTCATTCGCCTGCTGCGGAGTTTCCGGCAGGACAAAGGCACCGCCGCGTCGCAGGCGATCACCGCAGCCCAACGCCGCCTCGCGCCCCTGACGGATGGGTTCAGCCATCTCATGAGCGAGTCCGCCGATGCCTTCGCGCGCGACGACTTCGATAGGGGGACTCTGCTGCTGATTCAGCTTATTGGAATACTCCCTCCCGACGCGCATACGCCGCACGGCAGAGCCATTCTCGAAGCGTGCGCCCGGCAGTTGGAAATCATCAAGGCGGAGCCTGCTGACGTGTTACTGCTCGCGCTGCATACGCTGGATGTTGCGGTCGCATAAGCGGCGCTCATGATCCGCCTATGATTTGCGAACGAAGGGTTAACGTTCCTGTGTTACCCTTAAAGCTAGTCCAGAGCGTAGTCATAGGAGAGACCATCGATGAATGCTGATCTTCGCTCAGGCTCTAATGGTACCCGCACGGAAACGGCGACGCTGGCAGGTGGCTGCTTCTGGTGCCTCGAAGCTGTGTTCGACGAACTCAAGGGCGTGACCGACGTGATCTCCGGCTACGCAGGCGGGCACGTTGCCAAGCCGTCGTATGAAGCGGTCTGTCAGGGAACGACGGGACATGCCGAAGTGGTGCAGATCAAATTCGATCCCGACGTCATCAGCTTCCGCGATCTTCTGCACGTCTTCTTCACTATCCACGACCCGACCACCCTCAACCGGCAGGGGGCGGACGTGGGAACGCAGTATCGCTCGGCGATCTTTTATCACTCGCCGGAGCAAAAGCAGATTGCCGAAGAAGTGATCGCGGAACTGGAAGCCAACCATCTGTGGAACGATCCGATTGTGACGGAAGTTAGCCCGGTGGACGCCTATTACGCGGCGGAAGACTATCACCAGGAATACTTCGCCCGTAATCCGTATCAGGGTTACTGCCGCGTGGTCATCGCGCCGAAGGTGGCGAAGTTCCGCAAGCAGTATCTCAATCGCCTCAAGGCGGATCCCGCGCGCTGACGCGAGCCGTGCTGTACTCGCTTTTCGCGGCGTGGGCGCGGCGACCGGCGCTTCCGGCGCTTGTGCTTGCCGGGCTGCTTTCCGGCTGCAATCTGGTCGCCGCGCCCACGCCCGCGCCGACGATTCCCCTGATCCCAACCCTGACTGATATCCCCACCAGCGCGCCCCTGCCTCAGCCGACGCAGGCATCGACATTTGGGACAATCCTGTTTCTCGGCGACAGCATCACGAAAGGCTGGAACCTCACAGCGCTCTACTCCGGCGCGGTCAACGGCGGGCAGATTAACGACACGAGCGCGGACGTACTGGCGCGCTATTTGCAGTCTTACGCGGGAACCCGTTTCGACGCCATCGTGGTGCAGGTTGGCATCAACGACATTGCTTCTGGCGTCAGTGACCAGACGCTTCGTGAAAATCTCATGCTGCTGATGTCGACGCTGCAAGGCGCCGCCGGGCGGGTTTTCATCGGCTCGCTGCTGCCCGTGAGCGACCCGCGCCTGATGGCGTCCGCGCAGCCCCGTGTGGTTGAGCTAAACGGCTGGTTGCGCGATGCTGCCGCCGGGAATGGCTTTGGCTTCGTCGATTACTACAGCGCCATGATTGACGCCGACGGGCAGGCGGTGAGCGCCTATTTTCAGGATGGGCTTCATCCCTCGCCCGCGGGCTATGCCGCGATGGCGAATGTGCTCGCTGCTGCCCTCCGGTAATGCCTGTGCTTTTGTCTGCGTTGTCCCGCGCGAGTATCATTGAGCGCATTGCCATACACCCAGGAATGCGTCATGAAGCTGACGAAAAATCTCTACGTCGTGGGCGGCGGTCGGTTCGGCTTTGGCTTGTCCGGCGAGTTGGACTGCCATGTTTTCGTCCTGGATGGCGGCTCGGAACTGGCGCTGATCGATCCCGGTCTTGGGCTGAACGATGATTTCGAGACAATTTTGCAGAACATTCGCGACGACGGTTTAGATACGCGCCGCATCCGCAAGCTGATTCTGACGCATTATCACTGCGATCATATCGGCGCGGCGGCGGAGGCAGCGGGGCGGCTGGACGTGGAGGTATTCGCCTCGACGCTGGCGGCTCCGGTAATCCGTAATGCGGACGAGAAGGCGGTCGCGCTCGACGTGGCAAAAGCCGCCGGGTTCTACCCGCAGGATTTTCACCTGCCGCCGTGCCCGGTGCATCGAGAGATTCACGAAGGCGACGTGCTGGAAGTCGGTGATCTGCGGCTGCAAGCCTACGACACGCCCGGTCACTGCGACGGGCACCTGAGCTTTACCATGACTGGCGGCGACCGGAATTATCTGCTCGGCGCGGACCTGGTGTTCTGGGGCGGGAAAATCCTGCTGCAAAATATCCACGACTGTCGCATCGACGCCTATGCGGGCAGCGTGTTCAAAGTGGCTGATCTGGATTTCGACGCGCTGGTGCCTGGGCACCTGCAAATCTCGCTGCGCTTCGGCAAGCAGCACGTCACCAGAGCCGCCGACGCATTTCGGCAGTTGGGCGTCCCCGCTAATCTGGTATAGCAGGGGAGACGGCGCGATTGGAGGGATAGGCGCTCAGATCGTTGGGCTGCCCGAACGCGACCGGAACCTTCGTAAACTCGCCGCCCTCGCACGGATGTCCCTGATAGGCGTAGAACGTCGTCTCGCCGTCCTTCCAGTGGACAACGTAGCTGTAAACGGTCTCGTACATGCCGTGGTTGCAGATGCCGTAGTGCAGTCCCGGCTCGTGCTGGCGCACCAGCGCGAACACGTCGTCCAGCGTCTCCGCCTCGCGGATGCCCTTGAACGCCAGTCCGTAGCGCACCGGTGTGGTCACGGTGTCATCATCGTCGGCGTTTGCGCCGAAGCACAGGTGATGATTCGCCCGCGCGATAAACCGCGGGTGCCGCTCCACATTGACCTCGTGCCCGCGCACTTCCAGCGCTGCTACTTCATCCGGTGTCGCCACCAGCATATTTGCCCAGCAGTACACGCCCTCACCCGCGATCTGGCGCACGCGCTCGGCGGCGTCCTCAATCGTCGCGCAGTCTTCGACCACGGCTTGCACGAACTTGTCATAATTGTCCCCATTCTCGACCGTTTTCACGTTCGAGTCGCAGCAGGCGAGATGCGCGTTGAAGCCGATGGAAAAGCCCGAAAAGCGGTCGCTTGCCGGGTCGAGACCGTCCCACGTTTCCAGTCCGAGCACGCCAAACGCGCGATCCGTGACGCTCACGCGGTCGTCAAACTGCCCGCGCTTGAAATCACGATTTTTGAACAGAACAAATTCACGCCCCGGCACCAGCACCTTTGCGCCTGTCGTACACATCATCGCCTCCTACTGGCGTCCCTTTTGCTTGTACAGCGCGACCGCGATGACGATGATCGCGCCTTCGATCAGGTCGCGCAGCCATTGATTCACGTTCAAAACGACGAGCAAATTGCCGATCAAGCCGAGAAGCAGCACGCCCCCAAGCGTTCCGATCAAGCCGCCGCGCCCCCCGAACAGGCTCGTGCCGCCGATCACCACCGCGCTGATCGTCTCCAGTTCCAGACCGTCGCCGATGTTCGGATCGCCCACGCCGGAGCGGCTGAGGGCGAACAACCCGGTCAGCGCCGCGAGGACGCTGCACAGAATGTACACGCCATATTTGACGCGGTTGACCGGAATACCGGAGAGGCGCGCCACCTGTTCGTTGCCGCCCACGGCATAAATATAGCGCCCAAAGCGCGTCCGTCGCAGCACAAACATCAGGACGACCAGCAGGACGAAAAAGGCAACAATCAGCGCGTAAACGGGACCGACCTTCAGATCGTAGAACTGAACGACCGGCGGCGCGGCGCGTCCAATCGGCGTTGTCGAGATGGTATAGGCGATGCCGCGCAAAATGCTGTACGTGCCGAGCGTGACGATGAACGGCGCGACCTTGAGCCGCGTGATGAGAAAGGCGTGCGCCGCGCCCACCACCACGCCGAGTCCAAGCGTCGCCACGACCGCCACGCCGATGTTCTCCGGCTGTCCGTTCATCAGCAGCGCCGAGACGAGCACCGAGACCTTGACCATCGACCCCACGGATAGGTCGATGCCGCCGCTGAGGATGACCAGCGTTTGCCCGATGGCGGCGGTTCCGATGAACACCGACTGCCGGAAGATGTTGAGCAGGTTGCGATCCGTCAGAAAGCGGTCAGAGTTCAGCGTGCCGTATATGCCGAGCGCGAGAATCAACCCGTAGACGATCAGGTAGGGAATATGGCGGCGCAGGGCAGACCAGCGCGCTTCGGGCGGTATGGCGGCGGTGAGGGTGGTCGTCATCAGTCGATTGCCTGACCTGTCTGCGTCTCGGACGCCTCGGCAAGCCCGCGCCCGGTCGTCGCCAGGTGAATAATTTTTTCCTCGGTCGCTTCCTCGCGCGACAACTCGCCTGCGATTGCGCCGTCGTGCATGACGAGAATCCGGTCGCTCATGCCCAGAATTTCCGGCAGCTCGGAGGAGATCATCAGGATTGCCACGCCGCGGTCGGTCAGCGCGCGCATGAGCTGGTAAATCTCAAATTTCGCGCCCACGTCAATGCCGCGCGTCGGCTCGTCCAGGATGACGACCGTTGGCGCGGTTGCCAGCCACTTCGCCAGCACGACCTTTTGCTGGTTGCCGCCGCTTAAATCCTGCACTTCCTGCCGGTCAGACGCCATGACGATGGCAAGCTCGCCGCGCGCTTTCTGAACCGCCTCCGCTTCCAGCCGCCGCTGAAGCATCGCGCCGCGCGTGATTCGGTCGAGGATGGTCACGGTAATGTTGTCGCGAATCGGCAGTTCCATGAACAGCCCCTGCGTCTTGCGATCTTCGGGGACGAGCGCCATGCCCAGCCGCACGGCGGCATTCGGGCTGCTGACACGCCGCCGCTCGCCGCGAATCGTGAGGCTGCCCGACCGCAGCGAATCCGCGCCGAATAAGGCGCGCGCCAGTTCGGTGCGCCCGCTCCCAACCATCCCCGCCACGCCGACGATTTCGCCGCTGTGGAGCCTCAGGCTGACGTCGTTGATCGCATCGGTCGTCAGGTGTTGCGCGACCAGCGCCGTCTCGCCGCGATGACCGCGGCTCTTGGGAAACACCTCGTCCAGCGGGCGACCCACCATCATCTGGATCAGCTGCGAGCGCGTGAGCGCCTCAAGCGGCTTTGTGCCCACGACGCGCCCATCCTTGAGGACGGTCACTTCATCGGCAATCTGAAACACTTCGTCCAGCCGGTGCGAGATGTAAACCACCGTGACGTTCTGCGCGACAAGCGACTCGATGATCGAGAAGAGGATTTCAAGCTCGTGCCCCGCCAGAATCGCGGACGGCTCGTCCATGACGATCATGTCCACCTGCTGCGACAGCGCCCTGGCGATCTCCACCATCTGCTGCCGCGCGACCGTAAGCTCGCCCACCAGCCGCCGCACGTTGAGGTTGACCCCCAGGCGATTCAGCAGGGAAGCCGCCTCGGCATTCATGCGCTTTGAGTCGAGCAGCCCCAACGACGTACGCGGCTCGCGACCGAGGAAAATGTTCTCCGCGACGGTCATGTAAGGCAGTAAATTCAATTCCTGATAAATTATCGCGATGCCGCTGTCGAGCGCTTCGCGGGTCGTCAGGCGGTCGTAATGGCGTCCCTTGTACACGATCTCGCCGCTGTCCGCCACGTAGGCTCCGGCGAGGATTTTCATGAGCGTCGATTTTCCCGCGCCGTTTTCGCCCACCAGCGCGTGAACGGTGCCGCGGCGGCAGCGGAACGACACGTCGCGCAGCGCGTGGACGCCCGCGAACGACTTCGAGATGTTACGCATCTCAAGAATGATGTCTTCGGTCGGTTCTGTCATCGGACATTTCTATCGCGCTTCATCGACTATGCTAGCTGTTTCAGCCTCGGCGTCGCCTCCGAAGCCCCCTTTCCCCATAGGAGAGAGGGGACTTCGGGATGAAGGAAAAATCCTAGCTCGCCGCTTCGGTCGCTTCCGCTTCGCCAGCCGTCATGTAGCCCAGCTCGACCATACGCTCGTCCGGCAGGAAGATCGGTCCAAAGACGTCGTCGCTCCAGTTTGGATTGTAGAATGCGTCCATCGTCTCATTGGTAAAGTCGCCGGAGTTTTCCAGCACGTCCCGGAAGTCGATGAAGCGCGGTACAGGCTCTCCGCGAAGGATTTGCAGCGCCGCGTCGATGCAGGTGATGACCATCGCGTTCGGGTACTGCACCGCGTTGAAGGGGAAGCCTTCTTCCGCCGCCAGCCGCATGAAGCCCTGCGCGTATTCCCCACCCGCGATGGGCGGAATCGGCAGACCGGCATCCTGGTACGCGCTGACGATGCCCTGCGACATTTGCGCGCCGTTCGACCAGATGCCATCAATCTCCTCGCCGTACTGCGCGATCCACTGTTCCATCACGGCTTTGGCTTCGGGAATCGACCAGTTGCCGTACTGCGCGGCGAGCACTTCGATGCCCGGATTCGCCGCCCAAACCGCCTCGGCGCCCGCTTTCGCGATTTCCGCGGTGTCCACGCCGGCGATTCCGTCCATCTGAACGATCTGACCTTCGCCGCCAAGCTGGTCAACCAGCCACTGCGCCTGACGTCCACCCATGTCATAGAGGTTTGTGCCGACCTCGGTGACAAAGTTGTCCGTTTCCACACCGCTGGCGCACAGTACCACGGGCACGCCCTGCGCCATCGCCCGCTCCACAGGCGCGGACAGCGCGGCGCGACCCATCGGCACCAGAATCAGCGCATCGGGTTCCTGCGCCAACAGGTCTTCGACCTGCGGCACCTGAATGTCCGCGTTGCCGTTGGCGTCGGCGTAGAGCAGTTCCGAAACGACCTCCGGTCCAAGCTGCTCGACGTACCAGCGCGCGTGCTCGTCAAACAGGGTCGCCCACGAGTTCGTTGGACCCTGTGCGGCGAGGGCAATCCGGTATGGACCTTCCTTCGCAAACGCGCTCGTGTCGTACATTTCGCTGCCGCGCTGCACGACACTGGCAAGGTACGGATTGTTGGCGAGTTCTTCTTCGGTATAGACGGGTGCTTCTTCCGTGGCATCCTGCGCCAGTACGCTGACGCTGACGAGCGACAGCAGCAGCGCGACGCCCGACAGCGCCACCGTGATCCGCATCCACATCGTCATCACCCAGAGCACGTCGTTGTTGGCTTCATCCACGCGAATCGCGTCGACGAGCCGCAGCGACGCCTCCTTGCGGGCGTCCGTGCGCTCGGCGATGCGTGCCGTCAGGGCGACGTCTCTGGCCGCGAGGTCCGCCAGCTCGGTCTCCGCCGCCACCCGGGTGGCGGTGGCCGTGGCGAGCCTGGCGGCCGTGTCGTCGTAGGCCTGCTGGGCGGCGCGGGCAGCGGCGCCCTCGACGACGACGCCGCTGAGGTCGGCGCTGATCACCGCGGGCTCGGCCGCAGCGGCGGGCACGCCGATGCAGACGGCAACGGCCGTCAGCAGAGCGAGGGGGAGCAGGCGGGCGCGGACCATGGTGAGGGCTCCGCCCACACCATCGGCACGAGAGCGCCCCCGGTGGAGCGCCGATCTTAGGATGCGCCGGTGTCCGACCGCGTGCTCATCTCCATCGAGGGGGGCGTGGCCGACGTCCGCCTGAACCGCCCCGACAAGCTGAACGCCCTCGATCCGGCGATGTTCGCCGCCGTCGCCGAGGCCGGCGAGTCGCTGAAGGGCAACCCGTCGGTGCGGGCCGTCGTGCTCTCCGGCGAGGGCCGGGCCTTCTGCTCGGGCCTCGACTTCAGCGCCTTCCAGCAGATGGGCGAGCGGAGCGCGCCGCGCGACGACGGACCGTCGATCATGAGCACCGACGGCCGCGAGACGCACCTCGGTCAGCAGGCGTGCTGGGTGTGGCGCGAGCTGCCGGTGCCGGTCATCGCCGCCGTCTCGGGCGCGTGCCTCGGCGGCGGGCTGCAGATCGCCCTCG
>CALMDI010000610.1 GCA_937864975.1 uncultured Chloroflexota bacterium
GATAAGTTCACGGCGACGCCCGAAGAACTGACGACCGCGGAGGACGTGCCAGAAGTCGAGCTTGAAGAAGCCGTGATAGGCGAGATCGAAGCCGCGCCCGCTCCGGAAGAAATTATCCGGCGCAAGGACGTGCCTGTCAGCCCCATGACCGAGGCAGAGGCAATCGAGCAGATGGAGCTTCTCGGACACGATTTCTTTATGTTCTTTAACGCCGCCACCGGAGGCGTCAACGTCCTCTACAAGCGCGACGAAGGCGGCTACGGCGTCCTCGTGCCAACGACTTAAGCAATAATCCTGTCAAAAGCCCTGGTCGGAACAAATCGCCCGCGCTCCGACTAGGGCTTATCCTGTCCCCAAAGCCGCCCCAACAGCAGATACTTGCGGAATTCGTACCACGCCATCAACAGGCTCAGGCGCAGCCCGTGAACGCCGTCCCGGTAGCCCTTGAGCGTGACGAAGCGCCACCAGAACTGGCGCAGCGGTTGAAGGACGTAATTCTGTGGTTTCGGGCGCACCCCCGCCTCGTACAAAATGGTCGCGTCGTAAAACGTGTAGCGCCGCTGCTTCTGCGCGAACTGCGCCGGGGTCTTGTAATTGTAGTGAATGAGCGGCTCTTTGAGCGTGCCGAGCGCGCCGTCGAGCATGACGACCTCGTGTACCTGCCGTTCAGGGTCGTAGCGCGCGCTGCCCACGCGCAGCAGCCGCGTTTGATAATCGGGGAACCAGCCCGCGCCGCGCGTCAGCCTGCCAAAGATATAATTTAGACGCGACACCCGCCAGCCCGCGTAGTCGGGGTTCTGAATCACGTCCAGAACTTCGTTTTCCAGCGCCGGCGTCACGCGCTCGTCGGCGTCTACGAACAACACCCAGTCGGCACGCCCTTTGACCGCTTCCAGCGCGGCATTGCGCTGGCTGGCATAATCCGCGAACGGATGCTGAATGAGTTCCGCTCCGGCTTCGAGCGCCAGCACGGGGGTATCGTCCGTGCTGAACGAATCGAACACAATCACGCGGTCGGCAAAGCGCGCGCTTTCGACGCAGGCGGTCACGTGCTCGCGTTCGTTATAGGTCAGGATGACGGCGAACAGCTTCATCGGTGGAGCGCCATCCGGTATATCCGGCGATAGGCGTCGAGCAGCCCGGCGCGCTCTCCGTCGGGCAGGGAACGCGCCTGCCGTATTCGAACGCGCATCCCTATGGCGATCAAGCGGCGCGCGACGGCGGCTTTCCACGCGGGCAGATGCTTCTGGAACAGGCGCAGGCGGCTTGTCCAGAGATGAACCAGACTCGCGGGACGCGCCTGCGAGGTGCTCTGCCCGCCCAGATGAACGACACGCGCCGCCGGGACGCACTTCACTCCCCAGCCTGCCCTGTGCAGCCGCCACGCCCAGTCGATTTCCTCGCAGTACATGAAGAACAGTTCGTCCATCAAGCCGACCTGCCGCACCGCTTCGCGCCGCAGCATCATCGTCGCGCCGAGAACAAAATCCACCGGAAATGGGCTGCCTGCCTCGTACAGGGCGCGAGGATATCGCCCGTTAAACCGCCCTTCGATCAACCGACCGGGCGTCGGGAAAAATTCAGCCCACAACTGGCTCAAGCCGGGAAAGGCGAAGGCGCTGTGCTGAAAACTGCCATCGCCATACGCCAGCCGCGCGCCGACCAGTCCAAGCGCTTCGTCTGCCATCAGGGCGTCGTACAGCGTCCGCGTTGCGCCCGGCTGCGTGATGGTGTCCGGGTTCAACAGATACACAGCGCGGGGCAAACGTTCGGCGTCGGCGTCGGGGAAGCCTATCGACCGCAACGCGAGGTTGTTCGCGCGCACAAAGCCCAGATTTTCCGCGCAGACGATCAGGCTCACCTGAGGAAATTCGGACGCGATGGCGTCGGCGGCACCATCGGTCGAGGCGTTGTCAACCACGTAAACAACGGCGTCCGGTCCACTCGCGTTCAGGTCGGCAAACAGGCTGCGGAGCGCTTTCAGCGCGAGCGCGCGCACGTTCCACGTGACGAGAATAACGGCGAGATCCGCCATTACTGTCCTATCTGCGCGAAGTCCAGCCCGCTCCGCTCGGCGAAGGCGCGCAGGGGCTGCAGGTCGTTCTCACTCGCGGGGCGCAGCGCGTCCTGCCCAACCAGCACGCGCAGACTCCGCGCCTGATCGTCGTTGATTGCCATCGCCACCAGCGCCTCGCCAAGCGCCCGGCGCACGTCCAGCGGCGTATTTGGCGGCACGACCAGCACGCTGTAAGGAATGATCGCGGATTCCGCCAGCACCCTGACCGCGTCCGCTTCGTCAAGCGCCGTCTCCGGCACGCCCGCCGCGTCACACTCGCCGGTTTCGACTGCCGCGATCAGCGCGTCCAGATTCGTATAATCCACGAGGGTCAGTCGTTCGGTCAGAGGATCGATCCCCTCGGCTTGCAGCATGAGCGATGGGACAAGCCACGTCATCCGGTCGTCGTAGCCCAGGCGACAGACGGTACTCTCGGCAAGGTCGCCCACCGACGCAGCCCCCACGCTTTCTCCGGTAATCAGCGCCACCCGCTCCCCCACACGCGCGTCCGCCCCCTGCCCGCGCTCGACAATCATCAGCGGCTCGCCGCACCCCTGCGCGCTGGCGGCGACGACCGTAATTCCCCGCACCCAGGCAATGTTCACGTCGCTTCCGCTCGACGCGCACAGCAGCGCGAGCGCGTCGGCGTCACGCTCGACCAGATTGACTTCCACCTGCAACCCGGTTCGCTCCGTGATCGTTAGCGCTACGTCGGTCGCGGCGCGGTTAAAGTCGGATGATGCGAAGGGGACAAGCGCCATCTGGATCGGGGACTCGGTCGTGCCGGGTGGAACAGCAGTGGGCACCAGCGGCAGCGCGGTCGCGCGCGGTGGTGCCGTCGCCGTCCGGATGAGGGGCGTTGGCGTCGGAGTCGTCGCCGATTGGCAGGCGCTCAGCAGAAGCAGAATCGCGAGAAGGGATGGGCGGAAGCGGCGAATAGGACAAACCCCCGATGCGAATAAAAACCCCTTCTATCCTACAGGCGTTTGGGAAGGCGAACAATGAACCGACGCTTACCCGTCACTCGGTGTCCACCAGTTCAACCTCGCGCGCGCCGACAGCGGCGTTCACCACGGCGACATCCTCGTGAATTAAGCCCGCCCAGCAGTTCTGCGGGTTACTCACCTCAACCAATTCCGTCATCCGCACCGCGCCCCAAACCACGCTGCGCTCGCCCGGTTCCAGATACCGAAAGAGTTCCCCGGTCAAAGGGTCTTCCACCAGCGTCAGGTTGTCGTCCGTGCCGAGCGCCCATCGCCACGGATAGTCGCTCGTCGCGTTCTCGCAGTCGATACCAACGCGCCACCCGCCTGACGCCTCGTAAGAGCCAATCGTCGCCGCGCGCTCGTCGCGGTAGATCGCGCGCATCGTGGCGGCGATCCAGATGTCATTCGACTCCGAGTGGTTCCCCTGGTTGTAGAGGCAATCCACCGTTTGAGCCTTGGCAAGCGCCCGCTCGATGATGAACTGGTTGATCTCGATATATGCGTCAATCATCTTCCAGTAGCGCGTATCGTAGTCGAGCGCGTGGCC
>CALMDI010000611.1 GCA_937864975.1 uncultured Chloroflexota bacterium
CCTTGCACAACGGCGCGATCTCGATCAGCCCGAGCATTGATTACATCGAGCGCGCCTACGACGATGCGAAGTATGGGCGCTTTGCGAAGGAGCCGTACATCGACATGATCGTGCCGTCGAAGATCGACCCCGACATGGCGCCGCCCGGCAAACACGTGATGTCTTGTTTCGTGCAATATGCGCCGTATGATCTCGAAGGCGGCTGGGACGACGCCAAGCGCGAAGCCTTCGGTGAAACGGTCATCTCGACCATCGAGCGTTACGCGCCGAACATCCGCCGCGCCATCATCGGCAAACAGGTCATCACGCCTGTTGATATCGAACGCATCGCGGGCATCACGGGCGGCAACATCTTCCACGGCGAACTGCTGTTGCATCAACTCTTCTTCATGCGCCCCGCCACCAAATGGTCAAGCTTCCGCACGCCCATCAACGGATATTACCTCGCTGGCTCAGGCGCGCATCCTGGCGGCGGCATCATGGGCGCGCCCGGCAAGTTGGCGGCGGAAATAGCCGAAAATCGAGCCCCCGTGATTGTGGACGTGCGGAGCAAAAAAGATTTTCAAGAGGGACATATTCCCGGCGCGATCATACATCACCCGACCCCCGACGATGGCGCGCGGGCGTCGGACGCCGTGCGCGTCTTCGACGTGATAGCTGAGCAGCTTCCAGGTGCCGGGAAATAAGTGGCGCGGGTCGCTTGCGGCGTTCTCCATTTGGGGTTAGCGCGCGAGCGCCACCTCGCCGTCGATTAACTCGATCAGCTTCGGGTAGACGACGTTAATCTGTTCCTCCGGGATGGTCAGGTCGATGATGTCGTGCGCGCCGGCAGGCAGCCCGGTGAACTCGAACGTGCGGACATGCGCGCCGTGCTGGCGCCAGCGTTCGACTACCCGCGCCGTCGCCCTGTTGTTCACTGTGAAATCGGTCGCGTTGGTGACCACCAGAATCGACTTCGCGCGCGGCTTATGGTTCGCTGCCTGCCGGTAGACGTGCGCGCCGAGCCGAAACGTATGCGTCACCGCGTGCGCGCTGACGCGCGGGTAGGCATGATCCGGTCCAAGCCGCTCGCGCTGGCTTACGTCCCACCACTTGTACCAGTCCGGCAGGCGCAGCACCAGCTTTGACAGCGGCTCTACCCAGTCCACGTTCAGCCACGCGGCGCTGAACGCAGGCGAGATTAACACCGCCAGATCGACGTCGGCGCGCTCTGCCGCCGCCCAGCCCGCCAGCACGCCGCCGAGCGACAGCCCCGCGACGGTCAAATGCTCGCCCAGCCCGCGCCCGATATCAACCGCGTTTTCCGTCGCCCGCGCCAGGGCGTCCACCGTCAGTCGCGACAGGCTGCGCGTGAGCCGGTCTTTCATGCCGTGCTGCGGCAGGCGGGGAATGTAGACGTTATAGCCCAGGCGGTGAAAGCGCTCGCCTAGCTCGACAAACTGGCGCGGCGAGTTGGTCAGTCCGTGGAAAAAGACAATCGCGCGCTCGGTTGTGTGCCCGTGCGTGAAAAACTGCGTCGCGCACTGGTTGTTGATGTCGCTTGTGTCCCAGGCGCACGTCGCCTCGATCCGCGCGGCGGCGTCGGCATAATCGGCTGCCGGATCGGGATGCGAGGCAAAAGCGTTCATCGGCGCGCGCCCAACTAGGACACAATCCCTTTGGTGACGCGCATAAACATGGCTTCGAGGTCTTTGGTCTCCTCGCTGAAGCCCAGCACCGCCACGCCGGACGTATTGAGTTTTGTGCTCAGCGCCGCCACGCCGTCGTCGTCGCCCGTGTAGTCGATCCGCACGCGATGGCGACCGCCCTTCGGTTCCAGGTCTGCCACGTTAATCACGTCCGGGGTGGCGCTGCCGATGGCTTTGATCGCCGCCGCCGCGTCGGCGTCCTTGACCGTGACGACAATCTCGCGGTGCGGCTGAAGCTGCGCGCGCATCTCATCCATGCTGCCCTGCGCGATCATCTGCCCCGCTTCGACAATGCCGATGTGCGTGCAGATTTCGCTCACGTCCGCCAGGATGTGCGTCGAGAAAAAGATGGTTTTGCCCATCTTCGACAGCTCGACCAGCAGCTCGCGGATTTCGATGCGCGCGCGCGGGTCAAGCCCCGACGCGGGTTCGTCGAGAATGAGCACCTGCGGGTCGTGCGCCAGCGTGCGCGCCAGCGACAGGCGCTGCTTCATGCCGCGACTGAGCTTGTCCACCATGTCGTCGCGGCGGTGGGCAAGGTCGACCAGCGCCAGCAAATCCTCGATCAGGCGCTTGCGCTCGGCTTCGGGAATGTCGTAACAGGCGGCGAAAAAGTCGAGGTATTCCCAGACGCGCATGTCGTCGTAAACGCCGAACTCGTCGGGCATATAGCCGATGGCGCGGCGCACGGCGCGCGGCTCCGCCAGCACCGAATGCCCCGCCACCCACGCTTCGCCCGAAGTCGGGCGCGTGAGCGTCGTCAGCATCCGCATGGTCGTTGTCTTTCCCGCGCCGTTGGGTCCGACAAATCCATAAATCGACCCGGCGGGCACCTGCAGGGATAAGCCGTCTACCGCCGTAAACTTGCCGTACTTCTTGACGAGATCGCGTGTCTCAATCATCGTTTCCGCCACAGCCCGCGCTCCACAAACTTAGTGCTTCAAGTCGGCGCTTTCGTCTTGATTGTAATGCCGTATTCACCTCGTGATCTGCGTCCTGTGAAATCAGGCGCGCAGGGGGCTAGCGTTCTGTCACTATCACCCCCTGCGCGAGATTCAGGTTCAATCCGTCGGCTAGCCGCCGATCTGGCAGGTCGTCGGTTCGGTGAAAACCGGTGAGCGGTTGCCCGCGGCGTCCACCGCGACAAAATTGGTCGTACACCGACCCTGCGTGCACATGTAGCCGGTCGTCGTCAGCGTGCCGCCGCCGCCCGCGATCCCCTCGGCTCGGCTTCCCGTATCGCCAAAAATCTCGATGCGCGCCGCGTCCCCGCTCGGATCACTCCATTCGACCACGAATCCAAGCTGGTCGCAGCTTCCGATGGCGGCAACGTTCGAGATCGACGGCGCGCCGAACGAGAGCGGGCTGAGCTGCTGAGCAGGCGCGAGCGGGTCGAACAGCGGCGGACCCGCTGTGGGCGCTACGGGAATGGCGGACACGGTTGGAATGTCCGCGCCCGTCGGGCGCAGGGTCACGATCTCGCTCCAGATCCACGCCTGGCGATCTTCCTCGAACTGGATCAGATACCACACCTGTACCCCTGCCTCGGCTTGCCCGATGACCGGGAACGTATCGCCCTCGACTGCCTCGCCCATGATCTCGTAGACCGTGCCCGGTCCGCGGCGCAGATTCGCAGACGGCACCGTGACCAGCACCGTCGCGCCGGTGGGCGCGAGCACGCTCGGCGTCGCGGTGGGGGTTGGCGTCCGCGTTTGGCTGGCGGTCGCCGTGAGCGTGCGGGTCGGCGTCGCGGTCGGTCGCAGCGTTGCCGTCGCCGCCGGCGTTCCGGTCGCCGTAGGCTCCGGCGTATCCGTACCGGTCGGCGTGCGCGTCGGGCGCGGCGTATTGGTCGCTAGCGGCGTTGCCGTGCGCGTCGCGCTCGGAACCGTCGTCGGCGTGAACGTCGGTCGGAGTGTCGCCGTCGGGATTGGCAGCGGCGTGCTGGTCGGCGCGGCGGTATCGCTTGGCTGCGGCGTCACGGTCGGCACCAGCGTCGCCGTCGGCGCGACTGCCTGCGCCGTCAGCGTGCGCTCGACCGGCAGCACCAGCAGCGTCAGCGGGTCGCTGATAACGCCGGGCGCGAGTGCCTGATTCGGCGTCTGAAGCGGAATCGGCGTGCTCGTGGGCAGCGTCCCGGTCGCGGTTGGCGTTGGGGACGGCGTGGACGTGCGCGACGGCGTGAATGTCACGGTCGCGGTCGGCGTGTTGCTCGGCGTCAGCGTTGCCGTCGGGGTCGGCGTATCGCTCGGCGTGAACGTCGGCGTCGGCGTGCGCGTTGGCGTCGGCGTGCGCGTTGGCGTATGGGTCGGGGTATTCGTCGGCGTGTTCGTCGCGGTCGGCGTCGGCGTTGCCGAGGGTGTCGGCGTCGACGTTGGCGTATCGCTCGGCGTAAACGTCGGCGTTGGCGTCCGTGTGGGCG
>CALMDI010000612.1 GCA_937864975.1 uncultured Chloroflexota bacterium
CGGGACGCACGACCCAAGCGCTGTATCTGGTCGAGGCGCGCGCGGCGCAAACGGGCTGGACGTCCGATTTGTCGCGGCAGGCGGGCGATCTGTGGGACGTGCTGGGCGACCGCTCGCTCGCGCTCGACTATTGGGAAGCGGCGAGTCGGGCGACCGCGCCGAGCGCCGCGTTCCTGCGCGCGCTGGCGCAGGCAGCCATCGAGCTAGGGCAGTGGACAGCGGCGAAAGCCGCGCTGACGCGCCTGCTTGCCGTCGATCCGGACGATGCGTGGGCGCACCTGCAACTGGGACTGATCGAGGCGGCGTTCGACGCGCGCGCCGCCGAAAGCCACCTGCGCGCCGCCCTGCGCGAGCCTGCCTATCGAGACCTTGTCGTGCCGCTGCTGGACGCGCTCCGCGCCGCTTCCGACGATCCGCTGCTCAGTATGCGGGTTGGGCTGGCGCTGGCGAGCCTCGATCAGTGGTCGTACGCCGAGCTTGCGTTTGAACACGCGGCGGCGATGAATGTGCCGTTTCCGCTGGCTCTGGCGTATCAGGGGCTGGCGCGCGACCGGCAGGGCAAAGACGGCAGCGCGCAGGTCGAGCAAGCCCTCGCCCTCGCGCCGGATAACGCCGAGGTGCAGCTTCTCTTCGGGCTGCATTTGCGCCAAAGAGGCGATTATCCGGGCAGCCTGAGCGCCCTCGCGGACGCGGTGACGCTCAACCCGGAGAACCCGGCGCTGTACGCGGAGCTGGCAGCCGGCTACCGGCTGCTGCGCGATCTGACGCAGGCGGAATACTGGCTGCGGATGGCGGTAGCCGTTTCTCACAACGATCGTCGCTTTCTGGAACTGCTGGCGCTGTTTTATGCCGACGAATCCGGCACGCTGACCGAGGGCGGTCTCGCGGCGCTGGAACAAACGGCAGCGCAGCTTGAAGACGATCCCGACGTGCTGGCGGGTCTCGGCTGGACGCTGGTTCTGGCGGGTCAGGCTGACCGGGGCATCGCGCAGATTGACCGCGCGTTGGAGCTTGCGCCGGACAACCCGCGGGCGCTGTTGTACAAGGGGCGCACGCTGCTCGATAGGGGCGATGTGGAAGGCGCGTTGGGTTTCCTGCGCCGCGCCGCCAACACCGATTCGTCCTTCGCGGACGAGGCACGGGCGCTGCTGGCAGCCTACGAATGATGCTGAGAGGAACGGCGCGGCGAAAACTTCGGGGATGACAAAAGCCGGGCGCACGACGTGCGCTCCTACGACCGCCACGTGAGATGAGACGACCGACCCGGTCGCCCTTACAGCCCGGCTACCCGCGTTACCGCGCTGTTTACGCTCGTATGACGCCATGTTACAATCGGCGTTGTCGTCGGCGCGGAACGAGGCGGTGGTTTTTGAGGCGGCTCCTGCTTATCCTGATCCCGTTGCTGCTCCTGATCGGGCTGATCGTCTGGGCGCTTGCCCTCGATCTGCTCCCGCCGGACGTGGTGCGCGCCGACGCAGGCGAGCTTGTCTACGTCGCGACGTTTGACGATTTTCTGGACGAATGGGAACTGTACGACGATGGGCAGCTTTCGGCGCAGGTCGAAACCGGTCAGCTTCGACTCGACGTGCAAACGCCCGACAGCACGCCCTATTCGGTCGCGCAGCCTCATTTTGGCGACTTCGATTTGCGCGTGAGGGCGCAGGCGCTTGAAGGTCCGCTCGATAACGCCTACGGCGTGATTTTTCGGCTGAGGCAGCCGCGCTCGCGCGAAGGCGCGGCGACCTGGGTGGGCTTGCTCCGTCGCCAGGTGGAGAACGTGTTCTTCGAGCCGCTTGAGCAAGCCAGTCACTACAGATTTCTCGTCAGCAGCGACGGTTATTATTCGGTGTGGCGAGAGGTCGATGGCGTCGAGAAAAAGCTCAGCGACTGGATCGACACGCCGATTGTGAATCAGGGGTTCGACATGCCGAATGATCTGCGGGTCGTGGCGCTGGGCGACCGCTTCCAGTTTTATATCAACGATCAGGCGGTGCCCGTGTGCATTCCCGACGATCCCAACGGGATCAGCACGTATGTCATGGACACCTGCATTCAGGGGACGCTGCAAGACACACTGGTCGATGGCTCGATTGCCAGCGGGCAGCTTGGCGTGGTGGCACAGTCGTTCGCAGAACCCGGCGTGATGGTGGAGTTCGATAACCTGCTGGTCTACGCGCCTCAAGTCCTGAATGAATAGACCCGGATTCATCGTATGAAGGTGCATTTGCGGACGCTCGGCTGCCGTCTGAATCAGAGCGAGATCGACACGATGGCGCGGCAGCTTGAAACACAGGGGCACGAGCTGGTCGACGATCCCGCCCGCGCGGATCAGGTAATCGTCAATACCTGCGCTGTGACAATGGATGCAACACGCAGCAGCCGCCAGTTGATTCGCCAGATGCATCGCGCCGGCGAGTCGGCGGCGATTACGGTCACGGGCTGCTACGCGCAAATCTCGCCGGACGACATTCGCACGCTGCCGGGTGTGGCGCGCATTGTCGGCAACGCGGAAAAAGATGATCTCGTCGCCACGCTCACGGGCGAGCCGATGCCTCGCTTCGACGTGGAGCCGCTCAACCGCAACGCGGCGGCGGGATGGGCGGGACGGACGCGCGCGTTTGTCAAGGCGCAGGACGGCTGCGACAACGCCTGCACGTTCTGCGTGACGACTATCGCGCGTGGGGCAGGTCGCAGCCGCCCGCTGCCAGAAATTGTCAGCGAAATTCGTTATTTACACTCAATTGGTTATCAGGAAGCGGTCATCACCGGCGTTCAATTGGGCAGCTATGGGCATGACCTGGGTGTTCCCGATGGACTGGCGCATCTCGTTCAGGCGATTTTGTCTGAAACTGATATACCACGTCTACGCCTATCGTCGTTGGAACCCTGGGATTTATCGGCCACTTTTTTTCAGTTGTGGGAAAACCCGCGCCTGTGTCGGCATCTCCATCTGCCCCTCCAAAGTGGCTGCGATGCGACATTGAAGCGGATGCTGCGCCGCACCAACCAGAAAAATTACAGCACTTTGATTCAGGCTGCCCGCCAGCAAGTACCGGATATGCGCATCACTACCGATGTGATTGTTGGCTTCCCTGGTGAGACCGATGAAGAATTTGCTGCCAGTGCAGCCTTTATCCAGCAGATGGATTTCGCCGGTCTGCACGTTTTCCGCTACAGCAAACGCCCTGGTACGGCTGCTGCCCGGATGCGCGATCATCTCCCCGAAAGTGTGAAAAAAGAGCGCAGCAGCCAGTTAATCGCCTGGTCAAGCGAGGCCGAACAGCGTTATGCTGAGCGATTTGTGGGGCAGACAATTCCGGTTTTGTGGGAACATATCGCCGGAGCGACACAACACGGGTTCATCAATGTTGG
>CALMDI010000613.1 GCA_937864975.1 uncultured Chloroflexota bacterium
TTGGCGACACCGCCCGGCACAACGGACGAGCAGTGCGCCGCGGTGACCAAGTGCCGGGGCGTGACCAGCGTGCCGGTGCACTGGAAAGACCGGTCGATGAGGATGTGGGCCACGTAGGGGTACTCCCCCGGCGCAGCATCGCTCCCGCCGACGACCGCGTGGGCGGGCGAGACCATGCCAAGCGAGAGCGCAAGGGCTGCGAAGAGGGGTAGGAACCGCTTCACCGAGGCGCAAAGCTACCAAAGCGGGCACCGGCCTCGCGCTGGTTCCCGTGATCTACGCTGGACTGGATGGCGATCTTCCTGTTCGTGCTGTTCATCGTGATGCCGCTGGCGGAGCTCTACGTGATCGTCCAGGTGGGTCAGGCGATCGGGATCTGGTGGACGCTGGCGATCCTCCTGGCCGACAGCTTCATCGGCGCATACCTGGCGCGGACGCAGGGGCGCGCGGTGTGGGACCGCTTCAACGCGCAGATGGCCGCCGGGAAGGTTCCCGCTCGCGAGATCGTCGACGGCGCGATGATCATCCTCGGCGGGGCGCTGCTGCTCACGCCCGGGTTCATCACCGACATCTTCGGGATCCTGCTGCTGCTGCCGCCCACCCGGGCCATCTGGCGCGGCCTGCTGAAGAAGCTGGCCGGCCGCCATCCCGCCGGCAGGCCGGTCTTCTTCGTCTACGACCGGGTCGGGCCGCGCGGCGGTCGCAGCCGCGGCTCGGGCTCGCGGCCGGCCGGGTCGCCTCCACCTCCAGAACAGCCCCCGCGCCCGCAGCCCGCCCGCGGCGCCTACGACGTCGTGCACACCGCGTCGTTTCCCTACTTCTCGCTGCTGGCGGCGGGGGCGGCCCGGCAGCTGGGCGGCTACCGGATCGTGGCCGACTGGCACGAGGTCTGGAGCTCCGACTACTGGCGGGAGTACCTGGGGGCGCTGGGCGTGGTGGGCGACGCCGTGCAGCGGCTGTGCGCGCGCGTGCCGCAGCGGGCGTTCTGCTTCTCCCAGCTGCACGCGCGGCGGCTGCGGGCGCTCGGGCTGCGGGGGGAGCCGGTGGTGCTGCGCGGCGAGTGGGCGGGGTCGCTGGAGCGCCCGTCGCCGGCGCCGGCCGAGCCGCACGTGGTGTTCGCGGGCCGCCTGATCCCGGAGAAGGGCGCCCCGGCTGTCGTGCGCGCGGCGGTCCAGGCGGCGCGCGAGGTGCCCGGGCTGCGCGCGACCGTCTTCGGCGACGGGCCGGAGCTCGGTACCGTGCGCGCGGAGATCGACCGGCTTGACGCGCACGAGGTCGTCCGGGCGCCCGGGTTCGTCAGCGCCCAGGAGCTCCACGACGCCCTGGCCCGGGCACTGTGCCTGCTGCTGCCCTCGCGGCGCGAGGGCTACGGGATGATCGTGGTGGAGGCGGCGTCGCTCGGCGTGCCGGCGATCACGGTCGCGATGAAATCTAGCGAGCCGCGCCCGACGAGAAAGCCGCTGAACGGCATAATGACTTCCGAGGGAATAGGCGGGAAAATGTTTTCCAGAAACGAGGCTAGAAAAATGCCGGGATAGCCCAGCGCGCTGACAAGCTGCTGAATCACGTCTCCGGCACGCTCAAGCAATTCGGTCATGGGTTGTACTCCTGGTCGGTTACGCTTCTCAAAAACGCGCGAATTCCGCCCTTACAGGCGGCTCGGATGCCTACTCAAACATTATAACTGCCTGGATTACAGATTGTAACGGTGTGTAATCATGCCTTAGAACCCTGCCGACGTCAATCCTGCGCCAGCCATGTCGGTTAGAATTTCGTTCGCCCTGTTGACAGCCTAGAAAATCCGTTCTATTCTAGAACATATATTCGATCCGACATTCTTCGAGCAAGGAACATCATTGAAGCACACTGTGTTCGTTAAGAAGATTTTCAATGCGACGTTTGAAATGGCAGCCGCGACCGCGCAGGGCGACCGCAACTAAGCTCTGCGCGCCCTTCCCACACACTGCCCCCGGCACCCCCCTCCCGCCGGGGGCAATTTATTTCGAGTTCAAACCGATCTTTAGCGGCGATCCTTCCCCTCTTTAGAAGTCCGTTATCGTTCAGGCTGACAGACGGCGGATGCGAATGGCTGCTCGCTTCCGTGTTATACTGGCTGCAATACTCTCCCACCGTGACGATAGGATTGACCATGCAGAACCTCAACACGCTCTGGAAAATTGCCAGTGCCGCGTCCGAAGTGGCGGAGCTGGCGCGCAGTTCGGATACCTATCGCTTCAACGTGGAGGGAGAGATCACGTTTTTTCTGCATACGCACCATGCCGAGGTGCGCGTGACCCGCTGGACAGAAGCGCGGATTGAAGTCGTGGCGCAGCTTCAGGCGCCGTTCGGCTGGCGTGTCGAAACCGATCAGGACGACGCAGGCGTTTATTTCGTCGCCCGCCGCCGCCCGGTCGTCGGCGGTCTGTCCGGCGCGGTCTTCGCGGTCAGCATTCCGGCGACGACCTATCTCGTGCTCAAGCTGGAACAGGGGCGCTTGCTGCTGGACAATCTCAGCGGAACTGTGAATGTGCCCCCGCCCGCCAGAACTGGCGAGATTCAAATTAATCAGGAAAAGCTCTAGCGTTTAAATCAAGCAGTTCATACAAAGGATACGCATTGGTAGGGGCGCACCCTTGCTAGGGGGTCACCGCCTCATGGCGGTGACTGAAGGCAGAGCCTCTGGCTCTGCCCCCGCGCATGTGCGCCCGATCAGGGCGGACACATAGGTCCGCCCCTACTATGCCATCTCCTCCATTTTCGTCATCGCCTTGTGAGTGGACATTGAACGCGCGTGTCGCACGAGTTATGATGATGAGTATCTATTTAATTCACATCGTTTATGGAGGACATCATGACCGACATCGATTCTCGCGGCTACGCCCACCCCGACGTGCTGGTGTCGACCGACTGGGTCGCGCAGCGCCTGAATGACCCAAACGTCCGCATCATCGAATCGGATGAAGACCCTCTGCTCTACCCGTCCGGGCACATCCCGAACGCCGTTCAGGTGGACTGGACAACGGATCTCAACGATCCGATTCGGCGCGATTACCTGAGCAAAGCCGGGTTCGAGGCGCTCATGCGTCGGCTCGGAATCACCAAAGATACGCTGGTCGTCTTCTATGGCGACAAGAATAACTGGTGGGCAACCTATGCCTTCTGGGTCTTCCAGCTCTTCGGGCACGAGAACGCCAAGGTGATGGACGGCGGCAGGCTGAAGTGGGAAAAGGAAGGGCGCGAGATGACGCGCGACGTGCCGCAGTTTTCGCCGTCGAATTACACGGCGCAGGAGCGCAACGATGCGGATATCCGCGCCTTCCGAGATCAGGTGCTGGAGCATCACCGCCAGAACAAGCCCCTGGTCGACGTGCGAAGCCCGGCGGAGTATAAAGGCGAAAAGCTGCACATGCCCGAATATCCACAGGAAGGCGCGCTGCGCGGGGGGCACATTCCCGGCGCGCGCAATGTTCCGTGGGCGCGCGCGGTGAACACGGAGGATGGCACATTCAAGCCCGCCGACGACCTGCGCGCGATTTACGAGCAGGAGCAGGGCTTGAAGCGCGGCGACGACATTATCGCCTACTGCCGCATCGGAGAACGCAGCAGCCACACGTGGTTCGTGCTCAAGTATCTGCTTGGCTACGATCAGGTTCGCAACTACGATGGCAGTTGGACGGAATGGGGTAATCTCGTCAACGTGCCGATTGAGAAACCCTGAGCGCAGGAACCAGCATGGCTGAGTATCCAGAAGCCTTAGCGGAAGTCATCGCCGATTACGAGTCGATCAGCGACCGGCGCGAGCGGCAGGAACTGCTGATCGAAACCGCCGACCGCTTTAACGACGGGTCGCGCGTACCACCGGAGGTGGCAACCAAACCCTACCCGGAAGACCATCGCGTTCCGGCATGTGAGTCGGAGGCGTTCGTCTGGGCGGTCGAAAACCCGGATGGCACGCTCAAATACTACTTCGACGTCATCAACCCGCAGGGGTTGTCGGCAATGGCGATGAGCGTGATTCTGGACGAAACGCTGTCCGGTCAGCCGCCCGAACAGGTCGCCCGCGTCCCGATGGACATTGTCTATAAGATTTTCGGCAACGAACTGTCGATGGGCAAAGGCATCGGCGTGATGGGCATTGTCGCGATGGTCGCCGCCGCTGCCAAGCGGCAGGCGGAAAAGCTGAAGGGTGGGTAATGCGAAGGGGCGCTCTGGAAGGCAACCCCATAGGCATCAAGTTAAGGCATTGCCTTCGCTTACCGCCGCCCACGCAACCCCTATCCCCCCGCCCTCGCGCGGG
>CALMDI010000614.1 GCA_937864975.1 uncultured Chloroflexota bacterium
ATCCGGGGCTGTTTTTCGCCCCGGACAAACTCTTATGCTGAAAAGTGTCGTCTCCCCAGCCGATTTCGGGGAGGGAGGCAGAGGGTGGGGTTTCGCGTCCACAGCATGGCAACTAGCAATCACAGTTCTCTTAGAATTGCCGCCGCCTCGTTGACGAACCTTTCGGCTAATCATACAATGCCTGTAGGGGCGCATGTTCTTCGACGCGCCCATCGTCAAACGTGAAAGCGGGGATTAGCATACCCGATGGCAAAAGATTACTACGAAACTCTGGGTGTCAAGCGAGACGCCAGCGAGAAAGAGCTGAAACAGGCGTATCGCAAGCTGGCGAAAAAACATCACCCGGACAAAAATCCGAACGATCCCACCGCCGAGGCGCGCTTCAAGGAAATCAACGAGGCGTACGAAGTTCTCAGCGACAAGGAAAAGCGCGAGAAATACGACCGCTTCGGCTCCGCCTACGAGCAGTACGGCGGGATGCCGGGCGGCGGTAACGGCGGCGGCAGAGTCTATACCAACGTCGACGTCGGAGATATGGGCGACATCTTTGAGACCATTTTCGGTAACGTCGGCGGATTCGGTCGTTCCGGCGGTCGAACCACGCGAACGCAGCGCCAGCCCGGCGGCTTTGGGAGTTATGGCGACGACATGGGCGGCTTTGCGACCGCGGGGCGTGACATCGAACAGCCCGTCAGCATCAGCCTGCGCGAAGCCTACTCCGGGACGACACGCCTCATCACTAAAGGAGATCGCACCGTGCGGGTGAACATCCCGGCGGGAGCCGCAGCTGGCACGCGCGTCCGGCTGGCGGGCGAAGGCGAACCCGGTTACGGCGGGGGCGCGCCGGGCGACCTGTACCTTATCGTGCAGGTGGAGCCTGACTCGCAGTTCGAGCGACAGGGCGACGACCTGTCTACCGATGTGAAACTTGATATGATCACGGCGATGCTCGGCGGCGGCGTCGAAGTGCCAACACTTGGGCGACCCGTGCGCCTGAAAGTTCCGCCGGGAACGCAGTCCGGGCGCAAATTTCGCATCACCGGCAAAGGAATGCCCCGGCTGCGTAACCCGAATGAATATGGCGATCTCTACGCGCGGGTTCTCATTAGCGTGCCGGAGAATCTCACTGACGAGCAGCGCCGACTTGTCGAGCAGTTACGCGACAGCTTTAATCGCTAACCGACGCGGCAAGCGACTAATTAACGAGAGGGGGAGCGCCGCGTGCGCTCCTCTTGTTCTGGCGGAAAGGTCTGATTGTGACGTTGAAGCCCCTGATCGCGTTGATATCTGGAGCAGCGCTGCTGACCGCCGCCTGTCGCGGCGAGTTGTTCGCGCCGCCACCGCCACAGGCGGTTGCCAGCACTCCGGTCGATCAACTGCCCATGAACGCCGCCTTCCGCCAGGTCGATCCCCTGCCAACCGCCGTACCCCAGACGGTGATCGACGCGGCAGATGCTGAGTACGCCCTGCTGACGAATGTCTACGAGCGCGTGTCGCCGTCGGTCGTGAACATCGAGGTCGTGGTGGACATGCCGGTTCCTGGTCTTGGCGATCAGGCGAGCGGCTCCGGCTTCGTCTATGATGCCGAGGGGCACATCATCACCAACGCCCACGTCGTCGCCGATGCCGTCGAAGTGCGCGTGACGTTTGAAGACGGCTACGTTGCCACCGCTCAAATCGTCGGCGTCGATACCTACAGCGACCTCGCCGTCCTGAAAGTCGACACCGACGCTCAACGTCTGCAACCCGTGACGTTTGGCGATTCGGAAGTCCTTCAGGTGGGACAGCGCGCCATCGCCATCGGCAACCCGTTCGGTCTCGCCAGCTCGATGACGGTCGGCATCA
>CALMDI010000615.1 GCA_937864975.1 uncultured Chloroflexota bacterium
AACAGATGAGGGCATGGTAAAAAAACTCCTGATGTGTGTTTGGTCGATCACACCGTTCATCCCCGACCGGCAATCCGCGTGGGACAACACGCAGCCGAGTCCCGGTGTGTGATATTTAGACGCGACTTGACGGCGCAGTCCGGCGGCATAGTTTATCAGAGAGCGCCGCCAGGTTCAAGGGACAAGTGAATCCGGGAACGTCTAAGGAAGGGTCGTGTTCGTAGGAGCGCACGGCTGCGCGCCCGACTTGTTTCCGTGAGTCCGGGAGTGCGAATGGGGCGGTGATACCTGTGGGATTACAAAAGGGCGCGCGGCTGCGCGCCCCTACAACGCCCTATTCTTATGATGGAGAAATTGCTGAGACTCCGCGCGCCGGCTGGCTAGGAGCCAACCTGCACTGTAAACGTGCTCGTCGCGCTCCATCCCCCCCAGGAGCCGTCGCTCCGTTTGGCGCGCGCGCGCCAGTAATACGTGCCGTTGGCGAGCGCTGGCGTTTGTAGTGTCGTACTGCCGGATGCCACGCTGCTGTTGTTCACGGTGGGGCTTCCAAACGCGCGGTCGTCGTCCACCTGGACGTGATACGCGACCGCCCAGGCGATGGGCGACCAGCGCAAGTCCACCGTCGAGGTCGCGCGGCGGTTCAGCGCGGGCGCGGCGCTGGCGTTACTGCTGACCGTCACGCGCCAGATCACGCTCCACGCGGAGGTGTTGCCCGCCTTGTCGATGGCGCGCACCTGCCAGAAATAGCTGCCGACCGCGAGCGGCGATAGCGGCGTATAGCTGCTGCCCGACGGCACGTCGAAGGTGGTCGTGGGCGGGTTCGTGGTTCCCAGGCGCAGCTCATAGCGAGCGGCGTCCGCGTCGGCGTTCCACGTCAACGTGGGCTGGGTCGTATCGACCGTTGCGTTATGCGCCGGACTGTTCAGAACAGGCGTCTGCGGAACGACGGTGTCCACGCCGAACAAACGGATCGCGCTCCACGCGCTTGTCGTGTCCAGGGTGAACAGGGCGCGCGCGCGCCAGTAATGGCTCCCCTGCGTAACCCCGGTCAGGTTATAAGTTGTGGTCGCTCCATTCACACTCAGGGACGTAACGTCGGCGGTAAAGGCGCTGTCGCCGGCAAGCTGGATTTCATAACCGGTCAGCGTTAAGCCGCTCGGCGCGGTGACCGCCTGCCAGCTTAGCGACACCTGCTGAGAGGGCAGCCACTGCTGGTCGGCAGGCGTGAGCAGGGTCGGCGGCGCGGGCGGCGCGCCGATCACCAGCGTGCGATAGGCGATGCTCGTCACGCCCGCGTTCGCGTCGAGATCGGTGATCACGCGCCAGTAATAGATGCCCGGCGCGAGCGCGCCCGTCGAGCCTGCCGTGAAGCTCAGCTTTGGGCTGGCGATCTGAGGATTGAGGACAATCGTCGTAAAGCTGGTATTCGTTGAAACCTGCACGCGATAAAAGGCGGCATCGACAACAGGCTGCCAGACGAACCTCGGCGTGCTGTCCGAGGTAAAGCTGTACGACGGTCCCGTGCCGATGAAAATAGTCAGGCTGCGCGCGGCGCTGTAGGCGCTCGGCGTTTCATTCGCGCGGCTCTGCACGCGCCAGTAGTGGAGACCATGCAGCAGGTTGACGGGCAGCGCCAGCGACGTGTCCGATAGCCATTCCGACGTGTATTCGACCGACGCGAAACCGGAGTCGCGCGCGATCTGAAGGCGATAAGCGGTCGCGGTGTTGACGCTGCTCCAGCTCAGGGTCGGACGGCTCTCGGCGAGTATAACGCCATCCGCCGGAGCGCTCAGCGCGGGCGCGGCGGGCGCGGGCGCGGCGCTGCCGACCGTCAGGCTCCAGATACCGCTCCACGCCGACCCGTTGCCGAGGGTGTCGAGCGCGCGGACCTGCCAGTAGTAAATGCCGTTCGGCAGCGCCGACGGCGGGACGTAGCTGGCGCTCGCCAGGTTGGAATACGTGGTCGTCGGCGGGTTCGTCAAGCCCAGGCGCAGTTCGTAGCGGCTGGCGTCGGCGGGGGCAGTCCAGTTCAAGGTCGGGCGCGACGAACTGGCGGTCGAGCCGTTGGCGGGACTGGTCAGGGTTGGCGCCTGTGGCGCGACGGTGTCGATGGCAAACGACCGCGCCGCGCTCCACGGGCTGGAACTGGCATTGCTGAAGAACCCGCGCACGCGCCAGTAGCGCGTTGCCTGCGGCACGCTCAGGTTAAGTGTGTAGGCGGTTACCGCGCCGGGCGACGACACCAGACTGAGATCGGCGGTGAAGGCGCTGTCGCTGGCAAGCTGGATTTCATAGCCCGTGAGCGTTAGCCCCGTCGGCGCGGTGATCCCCTGCCACTGAAGCGGCACCTGCTGCGTGGCAAGCTGCGCCGCATCCGCGGGCGAGACGAGCGACGGCGCGGACACGGGCGAGCCGATGGTGAGCGTACGGTAGGCAATGCTGCCTGCGCCGCCGTTCATGTCGAGATTCGTCACGGCGCGCCAGTAGTAGACGCCCGACGGCAGCGCCAGCGCCGCTGCGGGCGTGTATCGGAGTCTGGAGATGGCGACGTTAATCACCAGGTTTGTAAACTGCGGGTTGGTCGCGACCTGCACGCGATAATTGCTGACCCCGGGCGCCGACGCCCAGGTGAAGGTGGGCGTCGTATCCTGTGTCGTGGCGCCATCAGCAGGCGACGTGTTGAGCAGCACGGTAAAGCTGTAGGTGGGACTGAAGTCACCCCAAACACCGGAAACCTTACTGCGGACGCGCCAGTAGTGTTTGCCATGCAGCAGTGTCACCGGCACTGTGGCGGACGTCGTGGTGATTCCCCCCCGTAGATATTCGAGTGCGGTGAAGGAGGGGTCGCGGGCGATCTGAACCAGATACCGTTCCGCGCCGCTCACCGCGTTCCAGCGCAGCGTCGGGCGGCTGTTCGTCATCGTCACGTTGTCGGCGGGCGCGGTCAGAACCGGCGCGGAGGTCGTGCTGTCAGCCAGCGCCATCGCGACGATCGGCGGTTCCGCTGTTGCCGCCGCGGTGGGTAACGGGGTCCGTGTAGCGGCTGCCGTTGGCGCCATCGTGGGCATCGTGGTCGCCGTTGCCGCGAGGATGACCGTTTCGGGAACGAGGATCACGCGCCCACTGCCGTTACCCGGCGCGGCGACGGTCTCCGTCGGCGGCACAAGCGTGGGAAACGGCTGCGTTGGCTCCGGTTGGAGGCGCGCTTCCACGGGAGCCGTTGTCGCCGTCGGCGGGGGCGGCGCGTCGGTAGGAACGATCATCGCCGTCGGCGGCGCTTCGGAAGCGTCCGCGGACACGAGGACGTCATCCACCGTCACCGCTTCCGGCGTCCATGGGGTCTGCCGGGGAAAGGACGCCGCGAAAGAGACCGCGCCCGCGGGCAGCGGCGCGCTGTCCTGCACCGCCATGACGTCGATTCCGTCCACCGCGACACGGACGAGATTGCCTACGGCGGACAGCCGGAGCGTTCGCCATTGACCGGGCATAGTGGATGTGATTTGTACGGTCTGCATCGGCTGACCCGAACGCGCCAGGACGATCTGCCCGCCCCGGTTGAGGCTGGCGCTGTAACTGCCATCGCCGCTCTGGCGCACCATCAGCTCGGCGGCGCTCATGGTTGTCAGGAAGCGCGCCTGAATGGCGACATCCTGAAGCGGTGTTTGCGCGAACTGCACCGCGCCCGCGGGCTGGGATAGTTGGAGCGCCTGCCCGCCGTTGTGGGCGACCAACGCCCATCCCGCGCCCAACCGCCAGTGCGAAAGGTCGCCGCTGTCGAAGGTTTCGCTCCACAGCAGGGCGAGCGGCGGCTCCGGCGGCAGCGGCGCGCCGGTCTCGGTGGCAGTCGGCGGCATCCCGGCGGGTAACGTGACCGTCGGCGGCGCAACGTCCGTCACGGGCAGCGTTTCGGTTGGAAGCGCCGTCGGTTCGAGCGTCGGCACAGACGTCTCCGTCGGAGCCGGTGTCGCGCTGGGCGGCGGTGTCGCCGTGGGTAAATCGGTCGGCGTGGGCGGCGGTGTGTCGGTCGGCGCCGGCGTTTCCGTCGGCGCTTCCGTGGTGACCGGCTGCGGCTCGTCGGTTGTTGCCACATCCTGACTTTGCGTCGGGTGCGGCTTGAAGAACAATCCTATGCCCAGAAACAGGCAAAGCAACAGGAGGGTGCGAATTCTATGCTCAGACCAATCCATACTCGGTGCGCGCGAACGCGAGTCTCTCCCATAGGCTCGGCGGTCATCTGTGAAAATCATAAAGCCACAACAAACAAAAAAAGAGTGAACGTTCCCGATTCGGTGCGACAGAATCTGTTACGCCACGAATCGCTGCCCCCCAATTCCGGGCACTCCCCTTTATAAATCTGGAAATTCATGTATAATGTAACTATGCGCGAAAGCGCGTGAGAGACTACACTGAGGAGGCTACCAATGGCTCAGGAAACTGCTCTCAATTTCATCGACGCCGTGCGGCATGACACGGCGCTTCGGATGAAGCTCACCCAGCTTCACCCGGGCGACATTGACGGCGTGCTCGACATCGCGGGGCTGCACGGGTATGAGTTCACCCGTGACGAGTACCTGCGGGCGATGCGCGACTATCAGAGTCGTGAAACGGCTGGCGCTCCCAGCAGCTTCACCCACATCCCCGGCTTCAATCAGAAGTAATCCATTCGATGATCGAGCCAGAAAGGCGACCTCTGCGGTCGCCTTTGTCATTCCAATACTCTTCAGCATTCTCGTCACTGTCCCTAGTCAACAAACCGGTACTTCACGAGCGTCCACAGCGCCTTGGGCGCGTCCGTCCATTTAATCTTTTTGCCTTCGTCCCATTCGCGCCCGTTGTACGAGATCGGCACCTCGTAGATGCGAATGCCCTGCTTGAGGACTTTCGCCGTGAACTCCGGCTCGAACTCGAACCCGCGCGCGCGGATGACCATGCCGCGCGCGACGTCGGACTCGAAGCATTTGTAGCAGGTTTCCATGTCGCTCAGGATGGCGTTGTACAGCATGTTCGTCGCCAGCGTCAGCCCTTTGTTGGCGACCATGTTCCAGAAGTTCATCGCCTTGCGCGGACCGCCGAGAAAGCGCGATCCATAAACTACTTTGGCGATGCCTTCCTGTATCGGCTTCATCAGAATGGGGTATTCCCGCGGGTCATATTCAAAGTCGGCATCCTGAATGACGAAGACGTCGCTGGATGCGCGGGAAAAGCCTGTGACCAGCGCGGCGCCTTTGCCCTGGTTGCGCTCGTGATAGACGATGCGGACGTTCGGGAGTCCTTCCGCTTCGATGCGCTGAAGGACATCGCGCGAGCCGTCCGTGGAGCCATCGTCGACGATGATGATCTCTTTCGCGATGCCCACCGCCAGCACGCGGCGCAGGATTTCCTCGATGGTATCGACTTCGTTGTAACAGGGAATGATGACGCTGAGTGTCAGATCGGGGCGAATCCGTGGGAGCTGCTTTGGTTTCCTCGGTGCCATTCGCGTGGTTCCTGGTGATCGGTTGGGTCGCTCGGACGGCGCGGTCACGCCGCGGGCTGAGGGAGACAATGGAGGCATTATAGCATAGTGCGCGGGCGCGACCAGACGGCGAACCTCACGAGTGCGCTGCTCGCAATCGGCGTATACTGAGGCTGAAAACGGGCGACGCCGTGAGAGGAAGGTGACGCATGAAAAGAGTATCGACGCGCTGGTTACTGGCGCTGATCGCGCTGGCGCCGTTGGTTGCAGTAAGCATCGTCGCTGCCGACTTCGGCTCGAACTGGTCGGCGCAGTTCTATAACAATACCAACCTGAGCGGCGAGCCTGTCGTGACGCAGAGCGGCTTGCCGGGGATTAACTTCACCTGGGGCAGCGGCAGCCCCGCCGCCAACGTCAACAACGACGATTTTTCGGCGCGTTTTACGTCCTCGCAAATACTCGCGGGCGGCACGTATGACTTCGTGGTCGCGGCAGATGACGGCGTGCGCGTGTTCATCGACGGCGTCAACGTCCTCGACCGGTTTGTCCCGCGCGCGCTGACGACCGACCGCTTTACGCAAACTCTTTCGGCGGGCGCGCACAGCTTCGTCGTGGAATATTTCGAGGCGGGCGATCAGGCGAGCATTCGCTTCGAGTGGTTCCCGGTCGCCGGGACGGTGATTACGCCCGGTGTTTTCACCACGCCCGCCTTCGTGCCAACGGCGATTCCGGTGACCGCGGTTCCAACCCCACTTCCGCCGATTCCCGAAGGCGCGATGACGGCAACCGTCATCAACGCGCGCGTCCTCGTGGTGCGGATCGCGCCGTACATCGGGGCGGAAGTCGTCGGGCGCATCCGGCGAGGCGAGACCTATGCCATCGTCGGGCGCGATGACGACGCGCGCTGGTTCCTGCTCCAGCTCCACGACCGGCAGGCGTGGGCATACGGCTTCTACCTGTTCGTCAACGGCAATGAATTCAACCCGCCTGTCGTCAGCTCCTTTATTACGCTCGGCAATCCAGCGGCGCTGTCCGGCGTGGTCGGGCAGTCGCATCAGGGTTTGCGGCTGCGCGCCGCGCCGACGACCGAGTCCGAGCAGATCGGGCGCGTCGTCTGGGGCGACATCATGCCCATCGTCGGGCGCAACGCCGATAACAGTTGGTATCAGGTCATCTATAAAAACACGCTTGGCTGGGTCACATCGGCGTACATGCGCGTGCTGGAGGGCGATGTCAACGCGCTTCCGGTCACCGGATAACCCGCCGCCGCCGGGGGAGATTCTCGCGGCGACGGCGCACCGCCCGTGGGTGTTACCGGAGCGCCCGTGGATCATGCTGCAAACGCTGCGTCACACGCTGTACGCGCATTGGGCGCTGCCCGCCGAGCAGCTTCGCCCGCTGCTGCCTTCCGGCTTAACGCTCGACCTGTATCATGGGCAGGCGTGGCTGAGCCTGGTGCCCTTTCGCGTGGCGCGCACGCGGCTGCACGGCTTGCCGCCGATACCGGGGCTGTCGGCGTTTGACGAATTGAACGCGCGAACCTACGTCGTCAAGGATGGCAAGCCGGGCGTCTGGTTCTTCAGCCTGGACGTGACGAACCGACTGGTCGTGGAGGGCGCACGGATCGGCTTCCGTTCCCCGTTTTTTCACGCCGACATTCAACTGACCCGGCGAGAGGATGGCATCCTGATTGTCAGCCGCCGCACCGACCCTCGACTGACCAGCGGCGTGTTCGAGGCGCGCTATCGCCCCGCGAACGCTTCCGTTTTCATCGCTCAACCCGGCACGCTCGATCACTGGCTGACCGAACGATACTGCCTGTATACCGTTTCGCGCGGCAGGCTCTTTCGCGGCAATATCCACCATCTCCCGTGGCGTCTTCAGCCCGCCGAGGCGGCGATTGTGACCAATTCAGTCACGCGCGCCCACGGGATTCCCCTGTCTGGCGCGCCGTCGCTGCTGCATTACTCCGAGCGGCAGGACATGCTCGCGTGGGCGCTGGAACGGGCTTGAAACTTAAATCACTTCAGGCAGATTATCTTGAATCTTCGCCGCTGGTCATTCAAACCCTCGGTTATCCGTCAAATCTATGAGTCCACGACGATCTCTAAAAGGTACTTAATGGTTTTTAGCCCCTTCAGTGGGCCTGCCGTATTTTCTCGCAGCCGGGCGGCTTTAGCCCCCGGCGGCTTTTATGACGCCTTCTGGCTCTGGCGCAGGGAGACGACGAGCATCACGATCACGGCGAGCAGCCACGGCAGCGCCGCGAACGGCAGCCACGTCCGCCACGACGGTTCGTAGCGAAAGACGACTTCGCTCGTGCCCGCCGGAATACGCACCGCGCGGAACATGACGTCGGCGCGGTAGATGGGCACAGGTTCGCCGTCCAGCGTTGCTTTCCAACCGGGGTAAAAGGCGTCGGTCAGCAGCAGCCAACCATCGCCCGCCGCGTCCACCTGTACGACGACCACTTCCGGCGCATAGGCAGAGATTACCGCGGTCGAAACCGCGTCGGCGTCTGTGGGGGTGTTCGGCGGTGCGGTCGCGGTCGCGTCATCGCTGGAGATAACGACGCGCTGTGCCGGATCAAAGCTGGCATCGCGCATGATCGCCAGCGCATCTTCCGTGCCGCGCTCGCTGTCCGCGACGGTTGACCAGTGATGGACGACGAAGGCGCGCGGCAGCACCGCACCATTTTCGTAGAGCTTGATGTCGCTCGACAGCACGCGCGTCCACGGGTCGAGCGTCAACTGGACGAAATCGCCCGTCCGCGTATCGACCAGCGTGAGCGCGTGAACGGTCATCGTTTCGGTCGATGCCAGTTCCAGAGAGGATGGCGTCATCGCATCGGGCGCGTTCAGGCGTGCCAGCCAGAAACCGTCGATGCTCGGCGCGCTTCCGGGTG
>CALMDI010000616.1 GCA_937864975.1 uncultured Chloroflexota bacterium
ACGATTGGACGCGCGACCAGTTCCGCCGATTGGGAAATTTGTCTACAAGACCCGTCCATCTCACGCCCCCATGCGCGGCTTGATCTTGGCGACGAGAGCCGTTGGGTGCTGTACGATCTCGGCTCCGCGAACGGCACGCTCATCAATGGCACCCCGGTCAACGACAAAGGACGCTCGCTTGCCGATGGCGACGTGATTAAGATGGGCGAAACCACGCTCCTGTTCCGGGCAGGCGAAACCGACACCGAATAACCGGGGGTGGTGAATTGCAAGGGTATGGCTTGGTAGGGGCGCACCCACGTGTGCGCCCGAATTTGAACCCAAAGGGGCGGACATGCGCGGGGGCAGAGCCAACGGCTCTGCCTTCAGTCACCGCCATGAAGCGGTGACCCCCTGGCAAGGGTCCGCCCCTACTCGTGTTCTCGATATTCAGCACTCCCGAATAATCCCAACGGTTGTCAGTCGTCCTGGCATTTGATAAACTCCTGACATTGGAATTTTGTTAAATCGATAGAGAGGTCACGGCGATGACGGATACGCTATTGGAACAGAAGACCGGTGCGGAGAATGTCGTCTGGGATCTGTCGATCTTCTACAGCGGCGTTGACGACCCGGCAATTCAGCAGGACATGGAGCGTGTCAGCGCGCTGGCGGACGAGTGGGCGGCGACGTATCGCGGGCGGGTTGCCAGCCTGAGCGCCGCCGAGATTGCCGAGGCGCTGCGCGCTTATGAAGCCATGATGGACGCGGTCGGACGGCTTCAGACCTACGTCGGGCTGATTTATTCGACTGACACGACCAGCCCGGCGTATGGCGCGCTGCTGCAAAAACTGACGGAGTACGAGGCGGAACTGGAACAGAAGCAGCTTTTCTTCGAGCTGGAATGGCTGGCGATGGAGGACAGCGCGGCGCAAACCGTGCTGGACGACCCGGCGCTCGGCAAATACCGCCACTTTCTGGAAGCGACACGCCGCTTCAAGCCGTACAAGCTGAGCGAAATCGAGGAGCAGCTTGCATTAGAAAAGGACGTGACCGGGCGCAGCGCGTGGGTGCGCCTGTTCACGCAGATCATGGGCGCGCTGCGGTTTGAATTCGACGGCGAGCAGCTCACCCAGTCGCAAATTCTGGCGAAGCTGCACGAGCCGGATCGCGAGGTACGGCGCAAGGCGGCGGATTCGATCACCGAATCGCTGCGCGCCCGGCTGATGGAACTGACCTACATCGAGAACGTGCTGGCGGCGGACAAATCGGCGGACGACCGGCGGCGCGGCTACGCGACGTGGGTATCGTCGCGCAACCTGTCGAACAAGGCGAATGATGCGATTGTCGACGCGCTGGTGTCCGCCGTCACCGAGAGCTACGACGTGGTCGCGCGGCACTACGAGTTGAAGCGGCGCATTTTCGGCTACGACACGCTGTACGATTATGACCGCTACGCGCCCCTGCCGATTGAAGCCTCCGAGCGTACCTATACGTGGGATCAGGCGCGCGAGATCGTTCAGAACGCCTACACCGCCTTTAGTCCTCAGCTTGGCGAGCTTGTCCGCCGCTTCTTCGACGAGAACTGGATTCACGCGGCGCTCGCGCCGGGCAAGCGGGGTGGCGCGTTCGCGTCACCGTCGGTGCCATCCGCGCACCCTTATATTTTCCTGAACTTCACGGGCAAGAGCAACGACATCAAAACGCTGGCGCACGAGCTTGGGCATGGCGTCCATCAATTCCTGTCGCTGGAAAAGCAGGGTTACATCAACGCCTACACCCCGCTGACGACGGCGGAAATGGCGTCGGTCTTTGGCGAGATGATGGTTTTTGACGACCTGATGCGTAAGGAGCCTGACCCGGCGGCGCGGCTCTCGATGCTGACGCAGATGATCGAAGACTCGTTCGCCACGGTGTATCGCCAGATTTCGATGAACCGTTTTGAAGATGGGCTGCACAATGCCCGCCGGACGCAGGGCGAACTCACCACCGAGCAGATCAACCAGTTGTGGATGGAGACGCAGCGGGCGATGTTTGGCGACAGCGTGACGCTGCGCGACGAATACAGCATCTGGTGGAGCTACATTCCGCACTTCATCCACACGCCCGGCTATGTCTATGCTTACGCCTTTGGCAAGCTGCTGGTGCTGGCGCTCTTTAATCTATATCAGGCGCGCGGGCAGGCGTTCGTGCCCCAGTATATTGACGTACTCGCGGCAGGCGACTCGGATTACCCGGAGCGGATTCTCGGCAACGTGGGCGTTGACCTGACCGACCCCGGTTTCTGGACGGAAGGCTTGGATGCCATCCGCGCGATGGTTGAGCAGGAAGAGCAGTTGGCGCGCGAGGTGTTCCCCGAAAAATTCCGCTGAGGCTGCGGCGAGCAAGCTGCTCGCCCGGCAGGAATACCGGCAGGATAAGGGCGTATACCGTGATTGCTAATTCCGCAACCCCACCCCGCCTCACTTGCTCGGGGTTCCCGCCAAAGGCGGGAACTTCGGTTTGCCCCGTTCGCGCCGCTGA
>CALMDI010000617.1 GCA_937864975.1 uncultured Chloroflexota bacterium
CAGCCGAACGATACCGGCGTGCTGCGTCTGGGCGAGCAGGTGTTCGACGTGGTGAAGGTCGAGCGCGGCAATCTTCACCTCCTCGACGGCGATGCGCTGCCGTAGGTAGGCGCGGAAGTCGAGGGCATTCTCGATTGGGAGCGGCGTTATCAGCTTATGCGAACGCATACGGCGATGCACATCCTGTGCGGCGTCGTCTGGCGCGACTATGGCGCGAGCGTGACGGGCGGCAACATGGAGCCGTTGCAGGGGCGCATGGATTTTGAGTTCGAGCGGCTTCAAGGCGACCTCGTGCGCGAGATTGAGGCGAAGATCAACGCCGAAGTGGATGCCGAGCGTGACGTGCGCGTGCAGACTTTGCCGCGCGACGAAGCCTTCCAGATTCCCGACCTGATCCGCACCAGGATCAATCTGCTGCCTGAAGGCATCCCGGAAGTTCGCACGGTTGAAATCGTCGGGCTGGATTTGCAGGCGGACGGCGGCACGCACGTCGCCAATACCCGCGAAGTTGGGCAGATCCGCATTACCGATTACAAGAGCAAGGGCGGCATCAACAAGCGCATATACATCGAGCTGCTGCCCACTGGCATTACGTGATGCGCCAGCTTCACCCCGTTTCCTTCCACGAGAAATTCGTCGCCAGCGGCACGTATACGATCGGTTGGGGCGGGAAAGCAACGGGCGATGTCGAGCACTGGACGCTGCACGAGCCGGGCGCAGGCTCCTTAACCATCCGCTCGGACTGGGACGGACGCGCCGGGAGCGGCGCAAGCTGGCTTTTCGAGGGCTTTACCGTTGCCTCAAGCCGTCACGGAATGGAACGCTTCGATTATCAGCTCCTCAACCGAACCCGGAGCGCAATCGTGAGCTACCTGTTCGATCAGGAGACCGTGCAAAGCCTGATTCGTGTCGATGAGATGACCGCGGAGATCGCTCCCATGCCGCTGCCCGCCGACGCGATGGTGTGCCCGCCGTCGTTTGTGGCAGCGTACTGGTTCGTCCTGCGCCTGCTCCGTCAGGGGCGGACAGAGGCGGCGGTTCTTGAGGTTCCGGTGTCAGATCGCAATTTCGCCTCCTTCAGCGAGGTTCGGATTGAGCCGGTGGGAGAGTCGATGTGTGAAGTTGCCGGGGCAAGTTATCCCGTGAGCGGCTATCGGCTGACCGTGGATGGCGCGGTTGACGGCGACTGCTGGTTCGACCGCTTTGGTATTCTGATGCGCTATCAGAAGCCGCGAGGGCAAAGCGTGCTGCTCACGACCTATGTCCATCGACCGGAACCCACCGCATGATTCGACGATTTAGCGATTACCTCGGACCCGCGCGGCTGCAAGCGCTGTTTTTTCTCCTCGCCGGTACCGGGCTGCTGAGTCTCATCCTCAACTCCGCCGAGGGCGATTGGGTGCGCCCGGCGCAGACCGTCCTTGTGCTGGTGTTTTTCGCGGGGGCGCTCATCATTTTCGGCACGCGCCTCGACCCGGAAGAGCGCGGGCGCTGGACGGCGCTGGCGCTGCCCGCCGTCGGCGCGGTCGCGCTGGGGCTGACCGTTCTGCCCCAGTACGCGCTTCCGCTGCTCGGCGCGGCGCTCGGCTGGATCATCGCGGGACTGTTTGTCTTTCGCCCGCGAGCGCGCATGGAGTATCAGGTCGCGGTCAAAAGCCTGCGTAAAAACCAATTTGCCGAAGCTGTCAAGGCGATGGACGCGGTCATCAAAGCCGAGCCGAACAACCTGCAGCATTACCGCTTTCGCGCGGAAATTTTGCGCCTGTGGGGCAAGCTCGACCGGGCGAAGCGCGCTTACCAGCAGATGACCAAAATTGACCCCGCCTCGGCGGTCGGCTACAACGGGCTGGCGGAGGTCAATCTTCAGGCAGGCGACTACGACGCGGCGCTCGAAGCGGCGCGGCAGGCGTATTCACTCGCGTCGGACGAGTGGGTTGCCGCGTATAATCTCGGCATGATCGAAGATCGGCTCGGACAGTCTGACGCCGTGATCGAGCATCTCAATCACGCGCTGGCGCGCAAGGTTCAGGACGCCCGCCATCGACTGCTGATTCGGCTGTATCTCGCCCGCGCGTACAGCCGCAGGCACGATCTCGCGGCGGCGCGCGCGCAGGTCGACGCCATGGCGAAGGATCGCCGCGGTTTGACCGAATGGCGCGCGCTCCTACAAAACGAGCAGGCGGCGACCCTGCGCGCGGTACTGGACGAGGACGTCAATGCGGCGGAAGCGCTGCTCGAAGGACGCCTCGACGTGGCGGGTCTGACCGGAGAATCGGCGTCATGAGTCCGCGTCGTCTGCGCCTGCTGGCGCTCTACGTCGCCTTCGTCGTGGGCTTCGGGGGACTGGTCGCCTTCATCGGCGGCATCGTCGTCGAGTTCTTCGACGTGCGGCGGCGCCCACCTGTGGAAGGCATGTCCCCCGCGGTGCTGGTCGCGCTCGGCGGGTTGTGTGTCGCCGCGCTCATGGGGCTGATCGTGTTCACGCTGGTTGGGCTGGCGCTG
>CALMDI010000618.1 GCA_937864975.1 uncultured Chloroflexota bacterium
ATGAACTCTCCTTGAATCGGTCGATGGCGGCGCCCTGCCGAGCCACGACCCACTGGTCTGTGAATTTACTTCATGCCTTGAGGTCAAATCGGGGGTAGTTATAACCGAAGTTTACATAAAATTACAGAGGTGGGTTTGTCGCCCACCTCTGCGGTCTTGATTGAGAGGATGGAGGGCGCATTATCTACACGCCCTCACCGATGTTTTTTGACCGGATAGCGCTTAGCCGTTTGCCTCGACGGTCGCTTCTGCTTCCTCAGTGGCGTCTTCATTATCGCCCGCCGCGTCGGCATTGTCCCCGGCATCCGCGTTATCACCCGCGGCTTCTTCCGTTGCTTCCGCCTCGACTTCTTCAATCGCGCTGATGGTGACTTCGCCATTTTCAAATACCACGCGAGCAATCGCGATGGTCACGAATTCGCCATCCTGAACTTCGTAGATCGCGATGTCGCCGATTGCCATATCGCCGGTGCCATCGGCATTGAACGTGCCAGTCAACCCCTCGACACCCTGAACGCTGCGGACGTACTCGGACAGCGCGGCGCGCGGGATGACCAGATCGCCGTTGGCATCGACTGAGCCGACCGCCTCGACGGCGTCGAGGATGACATTCACGGCGTCATAGGCATGGGCGTGGTAGGGACCGGGCGGCTCTTCGTCGTAGGTCTCGACGTAGGTTTCAAGGAAGGCTTCCATGGCACCTGTCGAAGCCGAGAGCGCCGACGAGGAGAAGGTAGCTTCGGAGGCATCCCCCGCCAGTTCGATGTATTCCGGCGTATAGATGCCGTCCGCGCCCATGAACGGCACGTCTTCCAGAGCCGCGTCTTCGCGCTGCTGCGCCAGACGCGCACCTTCGGCGGCAAACCCTGCGAAGTAGACGAGTTCAGGATCTTCCTGCGCGATATCGTCGAGCAAGGTGCGGAAATCGGTCTCGCCGACGGTCACGGCTTCACTGGCGACAATTTCTCCGCCAAGCTCGACGAAGCGCTCGGCAACCACGTCGACCAGACCTTCGCCGTAGGGGCTGCCGTCGTGAATGGTGGCAATCCGCGTCACACCAAGCACGTCGAAGATATACTGGGCAACCGCCTCGCCCTGGATCACGTCGGAGACGACGACGCGGTTGAAGCTGGCAAAGCCGCTGCGGCTCAGGCTTGCCTGCGTGCAGCTCATGGTCACCGTCGTGAAGCCCGCTTCGTCGAAGATCGGCGCGGCGGCGCGGCACGCGCTGGAGCACATGGGACCTGCGACAGCGACAATGTTCGGGTCGGACGCGAAGCGGTTGGCGACTGCCTGACCGCCTTCCGCCGAGCACAGGTCATCCTGCGAATCGAGCGCGACGGTGAACTCCGCGCCATCCACGGTCACGGTCGGGCGCTCGGCAAGCGCGATTTCCGCGCCGCGCTGAATGTCGATGCCAAGCGGCGCCAGTCCTTCACCA
>CALMDI010000619.1 GCA_937864975.1 uncultured Chloroflexota bacterium
GTCGCCATCACGAATACGCCGCCGGGACCGCCGACGCCCACGCTCACCCCATCCCCCGTACCCACGCCGACAGTCGTGCCACGTCCGGTGGTCACCAACGATCTGCCGGTCTCGGTCGGCGGGCACATCCAGAATTTCAACGACGCGATTGTGCCCACCCTGCGCCAGACCGGGATGACGTGGCTTAAGTGGCAAATCCCGTTCATCGTGGGCGACGACTCGCTGCTGGCGGTGGTGCGCGACCGGGTCAGCTGGTCGCATCAGAATGGCTTCCTCGCGCTGCTCAGCATCAAGGGAAGCAAGGACGAGCTTGGCGAACTGGGGACGGACTATTACCCGCTGTATGCGGACTTCGTTCGGCGGGTCGCCCAATTCCAACCGGACGCGATTCAGGTGTGGAACGAAATGAACATCGACCGCGAATGGCCCACCGGGCAGATCGACCCGCGCCAGTATGTCGAACTCCTGCGGCAAGCCTATGAGGCGATCAAGTCGGTCGATCCGTCGATCAAGGTGATAACCGGCGCTCCCGCCCCAACCGGCGCGGAAGGCGCGTTCGGATCGGCGCGCGTGTGGAACGACGACCGCTATTACCTGGGCATGGCAAACGCGGGCGCGGCGAATTACGCGGACTGCATCGGCATCCACTACAACGAAGGTATCCTCTCACCGCAGCAGCAGGGCGGCGACCCGCGCGGCGAGTATCCCACGCGCTACCTGCCGCTGATGATCCAGCGCGCGTCGTTCCCGTTCCGAAGCACCAACATCCCATTCTGCTTCAGCGAGCTTGGCTACCTGTCGCCCGAAGGCTACGGCAGCCTGCCGCAGGATTTCGCCTGGGCGCAGTTCACCAGCGTCGAGGAGCAAGCGATGTGGCTGCGGGACGCCATTCGCATCGCTGCGGAAACGAGCAGCGTTCGCATCGACTTGATTATCGTGTGGAACCTGGACTTCTCGAATTTCGAGCAAGACCCGCAGGCAGGTTACGCGATCTTCCGGGCGGATGGAAGCTGCCCCGCGTGTGAGGCGATTCAGACGCTGCGGGGGAGTTAACCCCCCTAACCCCTTCACCGAACTCAGGGAGGGGGAATACAGAAGCGTCGTTTCTAGGTTCTCCCTCCCCGAAATCGGTGCTCAGGGGGTCGCGCCTCCGGCGCGACTGAAGTTCCCGCCTTTAGCGGGAACCCCGCGCAAGGGAGAAAGAGGGTGGGGTTTCGCGTCAACTGAAAGAGCATTCTGCGCTCCCTCAAACATCTCCGGCTTGACAATTTGTGAAGTATGTCACAAACTACACGCGGTGTGGTTCATGACTGCGATTCGCGTAGCAACGGAGACGAGATGCGAATAGCCATCGTGACGATTGGCTCGCGCGGCGATGTGCAGCCGTATGTCGCCCTGGGTATGGGGCTTCAGGCGGCAGGCTTCGGCGTGCGGCTGGCGGCGCATGAGGAGTTTGAGCCGTTCGTCCGCAGCCACGGGCTGGAGTTCGCTTCCGTGTCCGGCAACCCGCGCGAAGCAATGACTACGGAAAATGGCAAGCAGTGGCTGGAGTCCCAGTCGAACCCGATCAAATTTTTGCGGGGGATGAAGCGCCTCGCCGAGCCGACGATGTGGCAGACGGCGCGCGACATGATGCAGGCGACGGAAGACGCCGACCTGATCCTCGCCTCGACGCTGGCGCTGTTCAGCGCGCAGTCGATTGGCGAACGCCTGGGCGTGCCGGTCATCGCCGCGTCGCCGCAGCCCATCATCACCACGCGCCATTTTGTCAGCCCCGCCTTCCCGCTGCCGCCCGCGTGGCTGCCCTTTCCGCAGATCTACAACCGCCTGTCGCATCCGATGGCGCGCAAGATGATGTGGACGGTGTTCGGCGACAGTATCAACAAAATCCGCGCCGACATGCTCGACCTGCCGCCGACTCGCGAGCGTGCGTGGACGCTCCACGGCGACCTGCTGGCGCTGCTCGGCTACAGCGAGCATGTCGTGCCGAAGCCGCCCGACTGGGGACAAAGCGTTCACGTGACCGGTTACTGGTTCCTCGACAGCGCGCGCGATTACCGACCGCCCGCCGCACTCGCCGCCTTTCTGGACGCGGGTGCGCCACCTGTATACGTCGGGTTCGGCTCGATGGCGAACCGCAATCCCGAAGCGATACGGACGCTGGTGCTTCAGGCGCTGGAACGGTCGGGGCAGCGCGGTATTTTGCTGACCGGTTGGGGCGGCATGAGCCGCGCCAATTTGCCGGATACCGTACTGCAAGTTGACTCAATTCCGCACGACTGGCTGTTCCCACGCATGGCGGCGGTGGTACATCACGGCGGCGCGGTGACGACGGCGGCAGGCTTACGGGCGGGCGTGCCATCCATCGTCATCCCCTTCTTCGCGGATCAGCCGTTCTGGGCGGAGCGCGTTTACCGCCTCGGTGTTGGACCGAAGCCGATTCCACGCAGCCGCCTGACCGCCGGTGGGCTGGCGGACGCGATTCGCGCGGCGGTGTCTGACCGGGAGATGCAGAGGCGTGCAACGTCGCTCGGCGAGAAACTCCGCGCGGAGGACGGCGTGGCGCGCGCGGTTGAGGCTATTCAACGCGAGGTCGAGCGCGGAAACATCCGCGTGGCGGAGCGCGCGTAGGTCTTACGGGACGAGGGCGCGATTCCGTGTTAGCGTGAGCGTAGATCGTCGTATGTTTAGACGAGGTTCCTCATGAACGCGGAAGAACGCGAGCGGCAGCGGGTCGCATGGCTGCGAGAGACGCAGATTCGTACGCGCGATCCGGGTCCGTCCAAGATTCGCAACTACGATTGGAGCAGGCAAAAAGCCGCGCCGAAGCGCCCGCCGCTGCTGGTAGAACTGTTCGGCGTGTTCCCGACACGCATCCGCAGTTTAGCGCTGGGCATCGTGTTTGGCACGGTGATCGCGCTGCTGATAAGCCTGCTTGCGCCCGCGCTTGCCGTTATTGGCGTGCTGTTTATTCCGGTGGCGGCGGTCGCGGGGTGGATTCTGGGCAAGGTGCTCGAATCGCAGGAATAGGGGCGCCGCATAACGCATTGAGAGAAGCCGCCGAAGCGCCGTGCCTATCAAATGAGGTCATCATGGCGCATAATGGGCTGGCGCGTATCGTGTGGTGAAAAGGACGAGTCATGTACGGATTGTTCGGAAAATTCCGCACGCATCCCGGCAAGCGTGATCAGATGATCACCTTCCTGCTGGAAGGAGCGAACGATTTAGATGATATGGACGGGTGCTACATCTATATCGTCAACAGCGATCCCGACGACCCGGACGGAATCTGGGTGACGGAAGTCTGGCGCAGTCAGG
>CALMDI010000620.1 GCA_937864975.1 uncultured Chloroflexota bacterium
TCGGCGCGCTGGTGCTGGTCGTCGTGTTTACCTTCGTCTGGGTGTGGAACGACTTCCTGCAGCCGCTGATCTACCTGAACGATCCACAACTGTTCACGGTCTCGCTCGGCTTGAGCTTCTTTCAGGGCACGCGCGAGACAAACTGGAATCTGCTAATGGCGGGTTCGCTTCTGGCAACCCTTCCTCCCCTCATTCTTTTCTTTTTTGCTCAGCGCCAGTTAATCGGAGGTATCTCTATTGAAGGATTGAAAGGCTGATTTCGTCGTGGGTAACGATCAATTTCTTCGGAGGAAATTGCAATGAAAAAGTCCCTTGTCCTGCTGTTGATTGTGCTGCTGCCGCTGCTCTCGGTGAGCGCGCAGGAAGATGAAGTCGTCACCCTCAACTGGTGGGCAACCGAGCGCGGACGCGACACCGCCGCCACGCGTGACCTGCACTTCCAGCTTGCCCGCGCCTTTGAGGAGAGCCACCCCGGTATTCAGGTCGCCGTCTCGCTCTATCCCAGTCGTGGCTTTGCGACCCGCGTGTTCACGGCGATTGCGGCGGGCGACGGTCCCGACGTGTGGTATCACTACTATGCCACCGACGTCGCCGCGCAGGGCTTCCTGGAAGACCTGACACCCTATCTTGAAGCGTCGGATGTGGACGAGGGCTGGTTCGACAGCGCCGCCCGCCGCGCCGCCCTGGGCGACCAGTATTTTGGCGCGCCGCGCGACGCCGTGTCGGGCTTCATCGTCTACAACAAGGATCTCTTCGACGCGGCGGGCGTCGCCTATCCCGAAGAAGGCTGGACGGTTGCCGACTACCGCGCCATTGCCGAACAGATCGCCGATCCTGAGAATGGCATTTACGGCGTTGGCGGCATTGAAGGCGGCGAAGGCTGCTTGCAGTGGTCGCCCTTCTCCTTCAACCTGGGCGCCGAAATCACCAGCGAAGATGGGCGTCAGGTGGTGGGCTATCTCGACTCACCTGAAGCCGTCGCCGCCATGGAATGGTGCCTTAATCTGGTAACCGACGGGCTGGCGTCGCCCGCCGATATGGCGGATCAGTTCGGCGAGATCACCTTCATGTCCGGTGATGTTGCCATGCAGGCGATTTCCGACTGGGAAATCCCCGCCATCGAAGAGCAGGCAACCTTTAACTGGGGCGTGGTCGCCCCGCCGCGCGCCGACGAAAATGCCGAGGTCATTCCCTGGACAGACTCTTACGTCTACTACATGTGGAACGGCAGCGAGAATAAAGACGAGGCGTGGCAGTTGATCGAGTGGCTGACCGGACCCGAAGCGCAGCGAATCGCCGCCGAAGCTGGCGTCTGGTCTCCGAACAGCGCCGCCGTCTGGGAAGAACTCAACTGGGACGAAGACCCGATTAAGAGCGTGTCCTATAACCAGCTTGTCAACTCGGAGCGCACGCCAAACTACCTGCGTAGCCAGTTCTACTTCGACTGCGTCGCCGGGACGCTGACCGACGTGCGCGTGCGTTGGGTTGAAGGCGGGGAGCGCGATCTGGCGACGATGATGTCGGAAGCCGCCCAGACCGCGCAGGCGTGTCTGGACGAAAACTACGCCAACCTGCCCGCGGCGGAGTAATCTCGTCGGCGCTTAGTTTAGCACCTCTAGTTCGTAGGGGCGCACAGCCGTGCGCCCCTACAGATGCCGTCACTGCGTGTTATCATCGCGAGGAGATGGCGTACGCAGCCACCGAACAGAAGCTATGATCCTTCCCTCAAATTACGACGAACGTGTTTATGCCGGATGGCTTGGCAAGTGCATCGGCGTGCGCTTTGGGGCGCCGCTGGAGAGCTGGACCTACGACGAAATCCGCGACAACCTCGGCGAGCTAACGGGCTATCTCCGCGAAGATCAGGGCAAAATCTTCAAGCCCGACGACGACACCTCGTTCCCGATGATCCTCATCCGCGCGTTCGAACGCTACGGCGCGGGCGTCACCCCGGAACAATTCGCTGAGACGTGGCTCAATGATCTGGGCGATCAGCATGGCACGCTCTGGTGGGGCGGTTACGGCGTGTCCACCGAACATACCGTCTATCTCAATCTGGTCGCGGGCATCCCGGCGCGCCGCGCAGGCTCCATCGCGCAGAACGGCGCGACGCTGGCGGAGCAGATCGGCGGGCAAATTTTCAGCGACATCTGGGGATGGGTCGCGCCCAATGATCCCGCCCGCGCCGCCGACCTTGCCGGAACCGCATCGAGCGTTTCACACGACGGCAGCGGAATCGACGGCGGTCGCTTCATCGCCGCGCTCGTCAGCGCCGCGTTCGGCGAGCGCGACCCGCGCAGGCTGATCGACATTGGGCTGGCGCAAATCCGGTCTGACGGCGACTACCGGCGCGTGATTTGCGCGATGGTCGATTTCCACGCGCGGCGCCCCGACGACTGGCACGCCGCCTATGCCCATCTCAAAGCTCACTTCGGCTACGACCGTTACGGCGGCGAAGTCCATATTATTCCGAACGCGGGCGTCGTCGCTCTGGGCTTGCTCTACGGCGAAGGCGATTTCTCGCGCGCGCTTCAGATTACGAACATGGCGGGTTGGGACACCGATTGCAACGTCGGCAACGTCGGCGCGATTCTGGGAACGGCGCTCGGCGTGGACGCCATTGACGAACGCTGGCGCGAGCCGGTCAACGACCTCCTGATCGTCTCGAGCATGATTGGCACGCGCAATATCCTGACGATTCCGCAGTGCGCCGATCTGTTCGCTTCGCTCGGTCGCCAGATGCGCGGCGAGCAAGCCGAACCTC
>CALMDI010000621.1 GCA_937864975.1 uncultured Chloroflexota bacterium
GAGAGCGGCATTAACCAGCGCGCGGATGTCGAAAGGCTTCGCGACGCGGGTGTTCACGCCATACTTGTCGGAGAATCGCTGATGCGCGAGCCGGATATCGCCGTAAAGCTAAGGGAACTGTTGGGCAACCGGGACTAACGGAACGGAGGAATGTCGACCGGTAGTCCCACGCGCATGAAGAAGCGGGCAAACGACTGTGAGAGGTGCTCACGGTAAGGCGGAAGAAGTCGAATCCGCGAGGAGGCATCCCCGGCAGGGCGAAGCGGCGGAACAGGCGCTGGCGGAAAGCCTGTGGTTTATCGAGCGCGCGCAGGAAGTTGCCCATGTCGGAAGCTGGAAATCGGCATCGGACCGCGACGACAATCTGGTGTGGTCAAAAGAGGTCTATCGGATTTTTGGCGTCGATGAAGCGGCGTTCGACGGCAAAGTGCAGACCTTTTTCGATCACGTTCATCCCGACGACCTGGACGCGGTTCAAAACGCGAGCGCCGCCGCCTTTGCCATGGGCGAGGTGTACCACGCGGATCATCGTCTCGTTCGCCCCAATGGTGAGATTCGCTGGGTCTCTGAACACGCGGACATCATCCCGGACGCGGTGGGCAAGCCGATGATGATCGGCATCGTACAGGATATTACCGAGCGGAAAATTGCCGAAACCGCGCTCGAAGAAGAACGCCGCCTGCTGCGCGCGCTGATCGACACCCTGCCCGATTCGGTCTTCGTCAAAGATATCGAGAGCCGGTTTGTGGTCGTCAACGCGGCGACGGCGGCGCGCCTGGGAGCCGAGTCGGTCGATCAACTGTTGGGCAAAAGCGATTTCGATTTCCTGCCGGAGGAGGTCGCCCGGCAGTTTCGCCAGCAGGAAATCCAGGTTATGCGGACAGGGCAAGCCATTGTCAATCGCGAAGAACTCACGCAGGATGTTGCCGGAAACCCCGCCTGGGTGCTCTTTTCCAAAGCGCCGTTTCGCAACAGTCGAGGGGAAATCGTCGGTTTGGTCGGCATCACGCGCGACATTACCGAGTTGAAGCGCATGGAAGCCGATGCTCTTGAGAAAAAAGAGCTACGTCTGGCGCTGGACAAAGAGTCCCAGCTTCAACGAATGCGCTCTCGCTTCATGACGATGGTCTCGCACGAGTTCCGAACCCCACTGGCGACCATGCTCATCGCCGCCGATCTCGTGGATCGGTACTACGACCGCCTATCGCACGAAGCGCGTCAGGAACATCTCGCCAAAATCCGCTCGGAGGGGCAGATTCTGACCGAGATGCTGGACGACATTCTGGTCATCATGAAGACCGAAACTGTGGGACCTGACTTCAGACCCGCGCGGATTGACGTGGTCGCGCTCTGTCGAAAGCTGGTGCGCGAGGCAGAACTTCAGGGTTCCCACACGTTCGCTTTCGACGCGCCGACCGACCCCGTGCTGACGTTTGCGGACGAAAAGCTGCTGCGGCACGCGGTGGGGAATCTCCTGTCCAACGCCGTGAAATACTCGCCCGCCGGAACGACGATCCGCGTTGAATTGCGCCTGTCCAACGTGCGGCTCCACCTGCGCGTGCGCGATCAGGGAATCGGCATTCCGAAGGAAAACATTCCCGCCCTGTTCCAGGCATTTTATCGCGCCGATAACGTCGGCGAGATCCCCGGCACGGGGCTTGGGTTAATCATCACCAAGCAGGCGGTCGAGCTTCACGGCGGCACGATTGAGGTCGAGAGCGCGGTTGGCGCGGGCACCTCTTTTACCATCTCCCTGCCGCTGGAATCCATACCCGAACTGGAAAAGGCAAGTCGTGAGGGTTGAGGATTGAGGGTTGAGTGAAGCTCAAACTGCGCCTACCACGTTATCAGCGAAATCGTTCGCTTTGGTCTTTACTCAACCCTCAATCCTCATACCTCAAACCTTTCTCTTTCGGAACACGGGCGCGAAGACCGTCGGCGCGCGCAAGCGACGGTGATAGGCGTACCACTCCACAAGCAAGACCAGCAGCGCCAGCAGCGCCAGCGTCCACCAGAATTCCCGCTGCCCTAAATCTTCCTCGCTCGCCTCGCTAATCGTGACCTCACCGAGCGCGATTTCCGTTTGCGGCGCGATTCGGCTCTCGCCCGCGTCGAACAGGTTAACGGCAAAGGGCTGGCTCTGAAGAATGTCGCCGCCCTGAAGCACGTCGAGGGTGTAAATGCCCGGCGTGTGGGTGTCGGCAAAGACGACGGCGTTCTGGTTCCGCGGCACATCGCGCGCCGTTCCATCGGGCAGCGTCACGCGCACGGCATCCGCTGCGACGGGCGGGCGCACGAGCAGGGATTCGCCCACCCGCAGCCCTTCCGGCACGGTGACCACATTCTGTGGTTGATACCAGTCGAGCAGGTTCGCGATCAGCACCGGGAACGTAATTTGCAGCGGCAGATCCGAGTCGAACAGGCTGAACGGCAAAATCGCCACCTGCCGCCCCCCGACCTCGCCCGCCAGCAGCAGCGCGCCGCCATCGGCGGTAATCAACGGCTCCGCCCAGTCTGCCGTGACCTGTTTGAAAGCGGCGATGTTCACCGCGTCGAAATCGACAAACGTCATTCGGGGATCGTCGCGCACGACGCGCGCGTTCGCGGTCTCGGTCGTCTCCGCGCCGACGGTAAAGAGCGGCGTGCTGGCGGGCGGATTAATGATAAGCATATCGCCGCCGGGCAGCGCGTTGGGCAGCCAGCCGTCGAAGATGTACAGGTCGAAGGGAGTCGTCGGCAAGCCGCGCTCGATCACGCCCTGCGATACCTGCACCGATGGCAGGCTGCGTAAGACCTGCTCGATGAACACGTTCCCCGGCGACATGATGAGAATTCGGCGCGTCGCCTCCCCGGACGACACCGCCCACGCGCTGTTATCATCCGGCAGATAATCCGGTACGGTCGAATCAGTCGGGATTGTCAGCCCGGCTTGAATGGTGCTGAACTCCGGCGGAAGCGCTTCAGAGATGAGCGGAAGCTCGCCGCCCGCGGGAACGGTGTAGCGCTCCGCGGTGAACAACTCGCCGTCTACGCGCAGGTCAAAGACGATCTCGGCGTCCTGGTCGCCGTAATTGGTGACCTGGGCGAACAACTGCGGCTCTTCTCCGGCGCGCGCGCGCGTCGCCAGCGCGGTGATCGCGACATTGCTGCCCGACTGACCTATCGGAATCAACTGCACCTCGCCCGGTATAGCAGGCAAATTTGCCGCCTCGCCCAAGCCGCCATCACCCAGCAGGACCATCTGAAAATCGTCTGCGCCCGCCGCGCCCGCCGCCGCCAGCGTCAGCGCCGCCGACCAATCGGCGCTGGCATGGCTCGGCTCCGCCGCGTTGATCGCCTCTCGCAGCAGCGTTCGGTCGCCCGTGTATGGCGCGAGGACTTCGGGCACGCCCGCCACACGAATGACGGTCATCGTGTCGCCCGCGCCCATCGTGTCTACAATCTCCAGCGCGCGCCGCCGCGCTTCGTCAAAGCGCGTGCCGTCGGCGCTGTCGGTCGCGTTCATGCTGGCGGAGGCATCGAGCAGCAGCGCGAGCTGCCCCGCGCTGACGGCGGCCACGACGACGAACGGTCGCGCCAGCGCCAGCGCCAGCAGCGCGAGGATGAACAGTTGCAGGAACAGCAGCAGGTTGCGCTTGAGCTTTTGCCACGGGCTGTTGGCTTCTCGGTCGAGCAGCACCTGCTGCCAGAGAAACGTGCTGGACACGGTGACTTCGCGGCGCCGCAGGCGCAGCATGTAGAGCAGGAGTATCGGGATCGCCAGCAATCCGGC